>NZ_JBHWBW010000873.1:0-1001 GCF_042735675.1 Kitasatospora sp. NPDC059571 | reverse complement strand
ACCCTGCGCGGGCGGGGCGACCGGCCGGCGCGCCGGGGCCACTCCGACGGGGCCCGGGGGGTGCGCACCGCCGCCGGGGGCGCGGGGCCGGGGGGCCCGCCGCCGGGGGGGTCGCGCGGCCGCGCGGCCGGCCGTGCCGTGCCCTGCAGCCGGTCCTCCGCGATCTGCAGCATCCCGGCGCCGTACAGGAAGGCGTCCAGCCACCGGCCCTCCTCGGCGGCGGCGACCAGCCGCGGGGAGAGCTCCGGCAGACCGGCGTGCAGGTCGGTCACGGCCGGGGCGGGGTCGGCGGCCGCGGCCCGCCGGTCCGGCCTCATCCGGCGGCCCGGCCCGGTCGGGCGCCCGCGGCGCGGACGGCGGCGGGCGGCGGCGGGAGGGTGCGGACACGGGGCATCGGCGGAGTCCTCTGGCGTCGTTCGCCCGCTCGGACGGGCGGCCCTGGTCTCCAGACTGCACCGCGTACGGGCGGGCGGCACCTCGTCGCCCGGCCCCGCTCAGTACCGCTGTGCCCGGACGACCTTGGCGTTGGCGGTCTGCACCTGCTTGTCGCCGTGCGCGAGGACGGTGCGCCGCTCGCCCGGCCCGACGTCCCGGGTGCCGACGACGACGGTCTCCACGGTCGCCCCGGAGGAGTCGGTGAAGTCGACCTGGACGGCGTAGCTCGCGGCGGCGGAGGTGGAGTTGGTGATGGTGAGCACCGCCGCCGGGAAGCCGTCGGTGGCGGTGGTGGGCAGCCCGGTGATCTGGACGTCGGAGAGCGCGTTGCCGGTGCCGGTCGCCGCCGCCAGCGTGGCGGAGGCCTGGGCCCTGGCCATCGACACCTGCGCGGAGACGGAGGACTCGAAGGCCGCGGCGCGGGACTCCACGGAGGCGGCGGCCGCCGGGGCCGAGGCCGGCCGGGCGGTGGGCGCCCCGGGCACGGACGGGGGGGCGGCGGGGGGCGCCGCGGGGGGGGCGCCCCCCGCCCGCACGGAGTGCGAGGGGGGGGGCCGGGCGGGGGC
>NZ_JBHWBW010000872.1:0-1005 GCF_042735675.1 Kitasatospora sp. NPDC059571 | reverse complement strand
CCGCGGTGCCGAGCCGGGCCGCCTCCGCCGCGATCGCCGCGGCGCCGGCCTCCTGGAGCCACTGCGGCGGGCTCAGCAGGAAGGACGTGGCCTCCACCGCGCCGGGCACCGGCTTGGCGGCGCCGGCCGGGTTGGGCTCGGTCCGCCCGCCGTACACCTCCTCGAAGCGGCGGACCACCTCGTTGACGGGCAGCGGCGGCCAGAGCGTGCTCGCCCCGCTGTCCCGTGCGATCACCAGCCGCACCTCGCCGCCGGCGGCCGGCTCCTCGCCGGCCCTCTCCACCGCCCAGCAGACGAAGCCGAGGTCGAACTCCCGCACCCGTACCTCGCGCTGCTTCGAGCGCGGCACACCGCCGTTGATCCAGTCGTCGGCGATCTCCTGCGCCTGCGCGTACGTCACCACGCCCGGCTCACCCCTCCGTTGCTCAGTTCACCGGGACGGCGCGGGCGAACCCGCCGTCCACCATCAGCCCCGCGACCGTCTCCAGCTCCGGCGGGCTGCCCGCCAGCCGGAGCAGGAACGCGTCGAAACTCTCCCCGCAGGGCAGCAGCAGCCGCGCCACGCGCTCCTCCGGCGACTCGGCGCCGCCGCTGTCGCGGGCGTCGTCGTACGGGCAGAACCAGACCGAGCCGGTCCGCTCGCCGCGCACCTTCAGCGCCAGCAGGCCGCCCTGGACGTAGGCGATGCCCAGGTAGTCCTTGGTGAGGTGGTCGCGCAGGCACTTGTTGGCGTACACCAGGTCGTGCATGCCGTATTCCTCGCTGAGCGTCAGGAACGGCTGGTCGAGCAGGATGCCGCAGTCGACGTCCAGGGCGACCCCGGCGGGGCCGCGGCCGCCCGCGGCCTTGAGGAAGCCCCGGTAGTCCGCGGGCAGGTCGTGGCCGAGCCGCTGCTCGGCGCGCTGCACCAGGTCCTCGGCGACCGCGATCGGGGCGCCGCCGTCCAGGGCCCGCGGGAAGTGCGCCCGCCGGGGGGGCGGGCGCGGGGGGGGCCCCCCCCCCCCC
>NZ_JBHWBW010000871.1:0-1011 GCF_042735675.1 Kitasatospora sp. NPDC059571 | reverse complement strand
CTGCTCGTCCTCGTACTCCTCGTCGACCTCGAGGTCGTCCTCGTCGTAGAACTCCTCGACGTCCTCCTCGTCCTCGAAGATCACGCGGTCGTCGCCGACCTCGTCCGGCGCGATCCGGCGGGCCGGGGCCTCGGACTCCTGCGCGCCGCCCTCGGACTCCTCGTCCTCCTCCAGGGCGTCGACGAACTCGAGACCGTCGATCTCCGCCAGCCGCTCCGAGGCGTTGGTGGCGCCGTCGGTGTCCGCCTCGGCGGCCTTCGCGAACCAGTCGCGGGCCTCCTCGCCGCGGCCGGCCGCAATCAGTGCGTCGGCGTAGGCGTACCGCAGCCGCGCCGTCCAGGGCTGGATCGCGCTGGACGCCAGCTCCGGGCTCTGCAGGGTGACGACGGCCGCGTCGAACTGCTCCAGGTCGCTGCGCGCACCGGCCGCGACCAGCCGCATCTCGACCTGGCCGGCCTTGTCCAGCTGCTTGACCTCGGGCTCGCCGGCCATCGCCAGCGCCCGCTCCGGGCGGCCCAGGCCGCGCTCGCAGTCGGCCATGACCGGCCACAGGTCGGCCCGGCCGGTCATCCGGCGCGCGGCGCGGAACTCGGTCAGCGCCTCCGAGTAACGCTGCGTCATGTACGAGGCGAAACCGGCCGCCTCACGCACACTGGCGACGCGCGACGCCAGCCGCAGCGCGACCCGCGAGTACTTGTAGGCCTCCTCGGGCTCGCTGTCGAGCAGCCGCGCGACCATCACCAGGTTGCGGGCCACGTCGTCGGCGAGGGTCTTCGGCAGGCTCTTCAGGTCCTGGCGGACATCGGCGTCGATCTCGAAGCCGGTGACGTCCTCCGGGATGGGCAGACGCTGGACCGGCTCCGGACGGTCGCGCCGGTCGTCGTAGCCGCCGCGGCGGTCGTGGGGGGGGGGGGGCCCCCCGCCCGGCCGCGGAGCGCCCGCCGCCGGCCGCGCGGGCGGCGGCGGTCGCCCCGCCGCCCCGCCCGCCCCGGGCGGGGCGGGGGGCGCGCC
>NZ_JBHWBW010000870.1:0-1007 GCF_042735675.1 Kitasatospora sp. NPDC059571 | reverse complement strand
CCGCGGAGCCGGCCCCCAAGCGCCGCGGGAAGGCCCGCAAGCTGGCCGGCTACGCCGTGGGCGGCCTGCTCTTCGCCGGTGCGGCCGCGTACGGCACCGGGCTGATGCTCAACCAGGCCGACATCCCCAAGGGCACCACCGTGCTCGGCACCGACATCGGGGGCGACAGCCGCGACCAGGCGATCAGCGCCCTGGACGCCTCGGTCGCCAAGACCGGCAAGGCGCCGATCAAGCTCAAGGTCGGCGGCCAGGCGCTCGCCCTCGACCCCGCCACGGCGGGCCTGGCCTTCGACACCACCGCCACGGTGGACGCGCTGACCAAGCACAGCTACAACCCGGTCGAGGTGATCGGCGCGCTGGCCGGCGGCACCAAGGCGGTCGAGCCGACCGTCACCGTCGACTCCGCGAAGCTGAAGGCCGCGCTGGACGGTCTGGCCGCCAAGTCCGGGCAGGGCCTCACCGAGGGCCACGTCCGCTTCACCGAGGCCGGCGGTACCGAGGTGGTCCCCGGCAAGGCGGGGCAGGCCCTGGACTCCGCCTCGGCGGCCGCCCAGGTCGAGCAGGCCTACCGCGACCGCGCCGCCGGCAAGCCGGACACCGAGGTCTCGCTCCCCCTGACGGCCGCCAAGCCGAAGGTCGGCGAGGACGCGCTGCAGGCGGCCGCCGCCGACCTCGGCAAGCAGGTGCTGGCCGGCCGGATCACCCTGAGGGCCGGCGCCAAGAGCTGGGACTTCGGCAAGCTGACGGCGGCCAAGGCGCTGACCCTGGCCCCGGACGCCTCCGGCAAGATCGTCCTCACCTGGGACCTGGACAAGCTGGACACGGCCCTGGGCGGCATCTTCGACAAGTCCAAGACCCGCAAGAACGGGACGCTCGCCCCGATCACCCCGCAGGACGTCGCGGACGGCATCGCCGCCGTGGTCGGCAAGACCGGCAAGGACCGCGTCTTCGTCTTCCCCGCCTGACCCCTGCACCGCCCGGCGGCGGGGCGGGACGGCACCGCGCCG
>NZ_JBHWBW010000869.1:0-1015 GCF_042735675.1 Kitasatospora sp. NPDC059571 | reverse complement strand
CCGCGCGCGCGCCCCGCGGGGGCGGGGCGCCCGCGCGCCCGCGCGGGGGGGGGGGCACAGGCCGCCAAGCCCCCCCGCCCCCGCCCCCGCGGGGGGGGACACCCCCCCGCCCCCCCCCGACGGGTCGTCGACCGGGTGGAACGAGGACAGCGTCAGCCGGACGGGCCCGACCCCGGCCGGCTCGACGGTGACGGTCCGGGCGGTCAGCTCCGCCACCGAGTGGCATCCCCACCAGTGGCGGAGCTCCGGCGCGTCCGCGTCCAGGTGGCGGTAGACCTCCCCGGTGCGCGGGTCGGCGACGGCCGGCCCGGCCTGCGCGCGGAAGTGCTGGAAGACGTTCATCGCGAGCGGCTCCCAGTCGTGCAGCACGGCCCGCAGCCGCCGGTCGGCGGCCATCAGCCACATCAGGTTGCGCCGGTCGGCGGGGACGGCCTCGGGGGCGCCCCAGAGTGCGGACCAGGCGGCGTTCCAGCCGAGCAGGTCGAAGTGCCGGTCGACCAGCACCGCCGGGCTGGCGGGCCAGGAGTCCAGCACCGGCTGCACGGCGGCGGCGAGCCGGCCCGGTCCGCCGTCGGAGCCGGCCGGCTCGTGGTACCCGGCCAGCCGCATCGCGTGCCGCAGCCCGGCGGCGTCCAGCCGCAGCGCGCGGGCGACCGCCTCCAGCACCTGCCGGGAGGCGGTGACCCGGCCCTGCTCCAGCCAGGTGTACCAGGCCAGGCCGACCCCGGAGAGCGAGGCGACCTCCTCGCGGCGCAGCCCGGGGGTGCGGCGCCGGGCGGTGGCGGTCAGCCCGACGTCGGCGGGCTTGAGCAGTTCGCGGTGGGCGCGCAGGAAGGCGCCGAGTTCCTGTCCGGCGGCGGGTGTCGACACGTGGGTGCTCCTCGGCGGGGGCGGTCGGCGCGGCGCCGGCCGCGCGGGGACGGTTCCAGGGTTTGGGGGTGGGGGGGGGGGCGCCGGCCGCGCGCGCGGGGCGGGCCGGGGGGCGCGCGCCGCGCGGATCACACACCAGCCCCGG
>NZ_JBHWBW010000868.1:0-1018 GCF_042735675.1 Kitasatospora sp. NPDC059571 | reverse complement strand
CGGGGGCCGCCGCGCTCTGGGCGGCGGGGGCGCCGTCACCGATCGGGTCGCCGTGTCCGAAGACCGCCGTCCGGAACTCGAGTTCGGCCAGCCGGTGCAGTGACTCGACGGCGCGGGCGCGGTCGGTGTTGAAGACGCCCGGCATGGTCCGGCCGACGTTGGCGACCGCGTCGCCGGTGAACAGCACCCCGGGCCCCGGCAGATGGAGGGCGATCGAGCCGTCGGTGTGCCCGGGCGCGGCGACGACCACCGCCCCGTCGCCGAAGTCCAGGACGTCGCCGTCCCGTACCTCCCGGTCCACCCGGCACGGCGGGGCCGGCGGCAGCGGCGGGAGGGCCGCCCGGATCGGCCGCTCGAACTCCTCCAGCACCGCCGGGGCCCCGACCGCCTCGCCCCGGATCACCGGCGCCTCCAGCCGATGGGCCACCACCTCTGCCCCGTGCCGGGCGGCCAGTTCGGCGGCCGAACCGGTGTGGTCCTCGTGCCAATGGGTGAGCACGATCCGCCGCAGCGGCCCGTCCAGGGCGTCCTCGATCTGTGCCGCACAGTGCGCCGTCCCGGTGTCGATCAGGGTCAACCCGCCGCCGTCGCGCCACAGATAGGCCGCTCCGACCGGGAAGCGGAGCATGCGCAGGCCGGGGCGCACCTCGATGATGTCCATGTCGCCCACTCTGCGCCGTCGCGCCGGTCGCCGGGCCGCTGTTCGCCGACGGCTCACCGCCGCGCCGTCCCAAGGCCGTGGAGCGGACGTCAGGGTCGGGGCGTCCAGCCGGGCGGGGTGAGGCCGGTGTCGTCCAGGATCTGCCGGACGGTCTGCTCCAGGCTGCTGGTCTGCGGGACGACGTGCTCGGCGCCGCCCGGCACCGTACCGCTCGGTGCAGCTCCCGGTGCGGTCCGGGCCGATCGCGTTCGGCCCGGGGCGGGTGCGGGAGACGCCGCGGCACGGGGCCGGCGACGCCGGGCGGCCATTCCCCCGCGGCCCCCCCGGCGGCGGCCCCGGCGGGGCGGCCCCATCACC
>NZ_JBHWBW010000867.1:0-1026 GCF_042735675.1 Kitasatospora sp. NPDC059571 | reverse complement strand
CCCGCCGCCCCCCACCCCCACCGCGCCCCCCACCCCCACCCCCCACGGGCGCCGCCCCCCCCCGGGGGCGGGGCCCGCGCCCCCCCCGCCCCCCCCTCCGGTGTGTTCGCCGTCTGCGTCAGCGGCCGTTGTAGGCCGTGAGGTCGGGGAGGGTGCTGAAGCCGATGCCGTAGGCGCTGACGCCGCGGCCGTAGGCGCCGAGCAGGACGCCGGGGGCCTCGCCCGCCAGCACCCAGCCGTACGCGGACTCGCGGTAGCAGAACGGCTGCGGCACCCCGTTGACCGGCAGGGTCAGCGAGGACCAGCCCGGGCCCTCCAGATCGTCGGCGAGGTCCCAGGCGAGCGTGGTCTGCTGGTCGAGCCAGTCCTGCCGCAGGGTGCGGTCCAGCTGGCCGGGCGGCACCGTGGCGAGCAGGCCGGAGCCGGCCAGCCAGGCCGCGGAGGACGCCGAGGTGGCCTCCAGGGTGCCGGTGTCGTCCGCGCTGCGCCGGCCCGGGCGGCGCGCCACCGTCACCACCACCGCGAACCGGTTGGCCTCCCGGGACTCGTACGGCCGGGCGGGCTCGTCGCCGTGCCCGAGCGAGCCGTAGTCCGGGCCCGCGCCCTGGCCGGCCCGGCCGGCGCCGACCGGGAAGAGCCAGCGCCGGCCCGTCCAGCCCTCGTCCAGTCCGTACCAGGGGAAGTCCGCCGCCAGGTAGGGCGCCAGCGGGTCGGCGGGACCTGCCTGGACACCCACCACGGGCGCCGCCCGCCCTCCCGGCGGGGCCGTCTCCACCGCTCGGCTCGTCGCGTCCATCGCTGGCCTCCTCCACGCACCCGTCTTCTGCCGCAGCGTCCCATGGTGGCGCACCCGGCACTCCCGGTCCGCGCGGTGGGGCCGACGGCACGGGCCTGCGGCGGCCGGCGGCGCGGCCGGGGCACCGATCACCATAGCGGCCCGGACGGCGGGCGGGCGGGCGCCGCCCGGGGGGGGGGGCGGGCGCGGGGCGGGGGGGGGGGGGGGGGCGGGGCGCGGCGGGGGGGGGC
>NZ_JBHWBW010000866.1:0-1029 GCF_042735675.1 Kitasatospora sp. NPDC059571 | reverse complement strand
GGGCCGTGGGGGGGGTTCTTTGGTGTGTAGGCGTACCCCCACCCCGCAATAACGGCCGGCGGGTCGACCCCCCCCCGTTTCGGCCGCCGGCGGGTTGTCCCCCCGGCGGTGGTGGCGGGTCAGTCCCGTACCGCCTCCACGGCCTCCCTGACACCGGCGCACGGGTCCTCGGCGAGCCCGTCCAGCAGGGCGGCCACACCGGGGTTGCGCCAGCGGCCGACCGCCCACACCAGGTCCTCGCGCACGCCCGGGTCCGGGTGGCCGGCCAGCCGGGCCAGGGACGGCAGCGGGCCGCTGCGCCGCATGCCGAACCAGTGCAGTGCCTCCCGCAGCGCCGCCGGGTCGCCGGGCGCACCGGCCGCCTCGACCCGGGCGAGCAGAACCCGTGGCGGGGGAGGCGGCCCGTCGAGCTCGTGGGGCCTGCGTTCGCGCAGCCGCCGGGAGCCGTACCCGCCGCCCGCCACGCAGCCGGCGCAGGTGCACGGCACCCGGCCGTGCGCGTCGGGGAGGTAGCGCCAGCCGCTCACCTGCGGTGCGCTGCGGATGCGGTGCACCTCACGGGCCGTCACGGCCCGCGGCACGAAGACCTCCCAGCCGCGCGGGTCCGCCAGCGCGCCGATCCGGCCGACCGCCTCGGCCGCGGTCACCCGCTCGGGCGGCCGGCTGTAGCGGCCGACGGCCACCGGTTCGGCGTCGTCGACCCGCAGGTGGACGGCGATCAGCCCGCCGCGGGTGCCGTGCCTGGCCAGTTCGCGCAGCCACTGGTGGGTCAGCGTGTACGAGCGCAGGACCGGGAAGCAGTACACGCCCCGGGCACCGTCGCGGCCACGGCTCTCGGCCCGGATCCCGGCACGCCGGATCCGCGGTGCGTGGGCGGTCGAGGTGAGGTGGACGAAGGTCGCCATCGCCACAGCCTAGGAGACCGCGGCAGCATCGGGCGCGGCGCGCGCGGCCGCCGCCCCGCCGCGCCCCCCCCCGCCGCCCGCGCTCCCCCGCCCCCCCCCGGCCCGCGCCCCCCCCCCCGCGCCC
>NZ_JBHWBW010000865.1:0-1094 GCF_042735675.1 Kitasatospora sp. NPDC059571 | reverse complement strand
GGGGGGGGGGGGGGGCGGGGGGGGGGGGGGGGGGCGGGGGGCGGGGCGGCGGCGCCCGCGCCGCGTGGGGGGGGGTGGCCCCCCCCCGCTGGGCGGGCTCGGGGTGCTGTGTCGCGCGGCGCCCCGGGGCGCCACCGTGTCGACGGTGAGCGGCACCGGTCGCCCGGTGGTGCGGTTGCCGGCCGCGTCCACCGCGGTGGCGGTCAGCCGGTGGGCGCCCTCGGCGAGGTTCTCCACCGGCAGGCAGGACCATGAGCCGTCCGCGGGAACCGCGGTGCTGCACAGCTCGCCGGCCACCCGGCCGGAACCGGGCGGCTCCGCCACCGAGACGGTGGTGCCGGGTTCGCCGACACCGGTCAGCAGCAGGCCGGGGTCGTTGGTGAACTCCGGCAGCGAGAGCACCGGCGCCGCCGGGGGTGCGGTCCTGACGGTCAGCCGTACCGGCTCCCCGCGCACCTCTGCCCCGCCCCGGGTGGTCTCCACCGCCGTCAGGGTGTGCGGACCGTCGCCGAGCGGGCGTTCGGGACGGCAGCTCCAGGCGCCGTCCCGGCCCGGCTGGTCGCTGCAGAGCGCCGCGCCGTCCGCGGTGACCGCGACGGTCGCGCCCGGCGCCCCGCCGTCCCCGCTGACCACCGGGCGGGCGTCCGCGGTGACGGTGCCGGTCACCGGTCCGGTGATCTCCGGGCGGGCGGAGCCGGCGGCCAGCCGGATCCGCTGGTCGACGACCTCTCCGGAGTCGGCGAAGCCCCCGGAGGAGACCAGCGGGGCGGCGTCCCTGGCGATCCGCAGCCGGGCCCAGGTCTCCCCCGGGACGACGCCGCGGTCGGGCACCGGCCATTCGAGGCGGGCGGTGGCGGCCCCGGCCGGGATCTCGGCCTGGACCCGCTCGGTCGGGTCGAACCGCCCGTTGCGGTCGAAGTCGACCCACCCCGCCAGCACCGCCGGCGCACCGCCGGTGCTCACCGGGACGTCCAACCCGTAGACGTCGCCGGCGGCCGCCTCCGCGGGGAAGGCGAGCGTGGGGTCGGCCCCCTGGTACTCGCCGCGGCCGGGAGAGCCGCCGGCGAGCACCGGGGCCGCCCACAATCCGTGCC
>NZ_JBHWBW010000864.1:0-1103 GCF_042735675.1 Kitasatospora sp. NPDC059571 | reverse complement strand
CAGCCTTGCGCTCCGGAAGGACGCTGCTAACCTGCTCGGACGCCCGCGCCATGCGGGCTCCGCCCCCGGGGACCGCCGAGTCCCGTCCACCCGGTGGCGGCAAGGCGAAACGCGACACGGACGGGAGCGGGGGAACCAGGTAAGTCGCCCTGGCCCCGTGCGCGTGCGCGCGTACCGGCCAGGGCTCGGGGTGAAGCCGCCTGCCGGCGGCCGGGCCACCTCACGGCCCGAATCCGACAGCTCACCTCGCAGGCGTCGTCGAGGAACATCTCCATGCCTGTTACCGCCATCGCCCTCAAGCTCGGTGCGGCTGCCGGGATCGGCCTGCTGGCCGTCCCCTTCCTGGGCAGCGCCCAGGCCGCGTCCGTGCCCGACGTGACCCAGGACCGGCTCTCGCCGGTCGCCATGGCCACCAACACGGCCGCGGCCGCCTCCCTCACCGTCCACTCCTCGTCCTGCTTCACCGCCCGGACGGTCGGCGTCGCCGTGCGCGACTCCGCCGGGCACAAGCTCGACTTCCCCGGGTCCTCCCACAACGTGCGGATCTGCCCGGGCGGGGTCACCGTGACCACCGCCGAGCGCGCCCTGCCGGCCGGCACCTACACGACGTTCGGCACCTGGCAGGACTCCGGCCGCCGCTGGCACAACCTGCAGGTGCAGATCCTGAGCGTCGGCGGCGGCACCGCCCCGGCGCCGGCCCCGAGCCCGACCGCCGCCCCGGGCACCACCGCCCCGGCCGCGCCGAGCACCCCGGCGGCTCCGAGCACCAGCGCGACGGCCGCGCCGACCACCCCGTCCGCGCAGCCCACCGCGACCGCCTCGGCGACGCCGTCCGCGACCGCCTCCGCCACCCCGACCGCCGGCCCGACGGCCTCTCCGTCGGCGAGCGCGAGCGCGACCTCCACGGCCGGTGCGCCGACCTGGTCGGACGACTTCACCGGCGAGAACGTGCCGCTCGGCAGCTGGACGGGCTGCAAGAGCGGCGGGGCCATCGCCGCCCCCCCCCGCCGCCGGCAGGACGCCCCCGCGGCCACCCACGAGGTTGGGGAAACCCACGCCGGGGTGGGGACCCCACCAAACAGAGACTCACACACGCGCACTCG
>NZ_JBHWBW010000863.1:0-1118 GCF_042735675.1 Kitasatospora sp. NPDC059571 | reverse complement strand
GCCCGGCCGGCGGGCCGCCGGCCCGGTCGCCGCGCCCCCGGTACTGGCCCCCGGCGTGGTGGGCGGCCATCAGGCGCCGCCGCCCCGCGGGGCCCCGCTCCCGGGCCCGCGCGAGGGCCAGGCGTGCCCGCCGGGTGCGGCGGCCCGCACCGTCGAGCACCGCCGTGCCGGTCCGGTTCGATGGTGTACGGCCGGATGGGATGGTCATACCGGATGAACGTCTACGGGCGGCGATCGGTTACGTTCCCGCTGACGATCACCCCTATCGGTGACACCCGGCCCGTGGCCGCCGCCCGCTGCGCGGCGCCCGCCGGGCAGGTCAGCGCGCGTCCTCGGTGTCCTGGGCACCGGACCGGTCGGCCGCGCCGTCGTCGTCGGACCCGGCGCCGTCGGCGGCACCGTCCGCCCCGGTGCGGCCCTTGCGCCGGCGTGAGAACACCAGCGGCAGCAACGACAGGGCGACCACGCCCAGCACCACCGGCAGCAGATAGGAGTCGATACCGGGCACGGAGGTGCCGAGCGCGTAGCCGGCCAGCACCGTCCCCTGCGTCCACAGCAGCCCGCCGACCACCTGCCAGATCGTGAACGTCCGGGTCGGCACCCGCAGGGCCCCCGCCAGCGGCCCGAGCACCGACCGCACCAGCGGGACGAACCGCCCCAGCACGATCGCCCGGCGCTGCCCGTACCGGTCCAGCAGGTCCTCGGAGCGGGTCGCGGCGCTCTTGAGCCGGACGCTGCGGGTGCGCACCAGCAGCCCCTGCCCGCCGTGCCGCCCGATCAGATAGCCGAGCTGCGTACCGGCCACCGAGCCGACGGCCGCGCAGAGCAGCACCTGCCACAGCGAGAGGTACGGGCCCTGGTGCGCGGCCGAGGCCGGGGCCGACGCGCAGAGCACGCCGGCCGGGAAGAGCAGGGTGTCGCCCGGCACGAAGAAGCCGACCACCAGGAAGCCCGCCTCGACAAAGGTCACCAGCAGCACCGCGAGCGCGCCGTAGGCCGCGAGCAGGGAGGATCCGCTGGTGAAGTCGAGCGCCGAGGTCATCCCTCACCCCCGCCCGGTCGGGTCGAAGTGGGCCGCGTGATCACTCCCCCCACTGTAGACCGGCCCGTCCAACGGC
>NZ_JBHWBW010000862.1:0-1134 GCF_042735675.1 Kitasatospora sp. NPDC059571 | reverse complement strand
GCCCCGGCCGCCCCGCCCCGGCCGCCGCACCCGCCGAGGAGCCCGCGGCCGAGCCCGCCGCCGTGCGCTGACCCGCCGGCACCCCCTACCACAACCGACACACCCCGGATCCGGCCGCCGTCCACCGACGGACCGGCCGACCACCGCACCATGGAGAAAGGCACTTTTCGTGCGTAACGTCCTGAAGTTCACCAGCGTCCTCGCCACCGCCGGCCTCGCCCTGTCGGTCGCCGCCTGCTCCAGCAGCGGCTCCGCCGACTCCGCGGCCGCCGACCCGAACAAGCCGCTGGTCGTGATCGCCAGCCCCACCCCGCACGCCCAGATCCTCGACTACGTCAAGAAGAACCTCGCCGACAAGGCCGGGCTCAAGCTCGACGTCAAGGTGGTCACCGACTACGTGACCCCCAACACCGCGGTGCAGGACGGCTCGGCGGACGCCAACTACTTCCAGCACGTTCCGTACCTCGACGACTTCAACAAGAAGCAGGGCACCGACATCGTGTCGGTCGGCACCGTCCACCTGGAGCCGCTCGGCCTCTACTCCAAGAAGGCCAAGGCCGCCGCCGACCTCAAGGACGGCGCCGAGATCGGCGTCCCCAACGACGCCACCAACGAGGGCCGCGCCCTCAAGCTGCTCGCCGACAACGGCGTCATCACCCTCAAGTCCGGCGCCGGCACCACCGCCACCGTCCAGGACATCGCCGGCAACCCCAAGCACCTGAAGTTCAAGGAGCTGGAGGCCGCCCAGCTGCCCCGCTCGCTCGGCGACCTGGACGCCGCCGTCATCAACGGCAACTACGCCCTCGACAGCGGCCTGAAGCCCGCCAAGGACGCCATCCTGCTGGAGAAGGCGGCGGGCAACCCGTACGCCAACATCCTGGCCGTCAAGAAGGGCCGCGAGAACGACCCGCGGGTCCAGAAGCTGAACCAGCTGCTGCGCTCCGCCGAGGTGAAGAAGTTCATCGACGACACCTTCAACGGCTCGGTGATCCCCGCCTCCTGACCCGCCCGCACGGCACCGGCCGGGCCCCCCCCCCCCCCCCCGCCGGGGGCCCGCCGCGCCCTATGGGCCCCCCCCCCCCGGGGGGGACGCCCCGCGGTGGGGCCCGGTCAGCGGATACGGGTCCCAGGGGC
>NZ_JBHWBW010000861.1:0-1140 GCF_042735675.1 Kitasatospora sp. NPDC059571 | reverse complement strand
ACCTCCCGCCCGGAAGCCCCCCCCCCCCCCCGCCCCCCCCCGCCCCCCCCCCCCGCCCCCGCCCGGCCGGCCGGGTGCCTGCTCATCGTCGAGGACCTGCACGACGCCGACGCCGAGACCCTGGCGGTCCTCGACTACCTGGTGGACAACCTGGCGGACCAGCCGGTGCTGGTGGTCGCCACGCTCCGCCCCGGGGCCGGCCCGGCGGCCGACCTGGTGCACGCCGTGGTGGCCCGCCGCCGCGCCGACCGCGCCGACCTCGGCCCGCTCGGCCCGCAGGACGTCCGCGACCTCGCCGAGGGCTGCCTCTCGGCCGCGCCCGGCGGGGTGCCCCGGGCCGTCACCGAGCGGCTGGTGCGCGACTCCGAGGGCAACCCGTTCGTCGTCGAGGAACTCCTCAGCGGCATGATCTCGGCCGGTGCGCTCCGCAACGACGGTCAGGGCACCTGGCGGATCTGCGGTGACCTCGACATCGACGTCCCGATGACGCTCGTCCACAGCATCGCCCAGCGGGCCGCCCGGCTCGACCCCTCCGCCCGCGAACTCCTCTACGCCGCAGCGGTACTGGGCCGCCGCTTCGCGCTGTCCGTGCTCAAGCTGGTCACCGGACTCGACGACCGCGCGCTGCTGATCCACCTGCGCTCCGGCATCGACGCCCAGCTGATATCCCCGGGCGGCCCGGTCGCCGACTGGTACGAGTTCCGGCACGCCCTCACCACCGACGCGCTGCTGGCCGGCCTGCTGCCGGTCGAACGTGCGGCCGTCGCCCGGCGCGCCGCCGAGGCGATCGAACAGGCCCACCCCGGGCTGCCGGGGGAGTGGCGCCAGCTGGTCGCCACCCTGCGGCAGACCGCCGGCGAACACCGGTCCGCCGGACTGCTGTTCGCCGAGGCCGGCCGGGCGGCGCTGGCCGCCGGCGCGGTCTCCTCCGCAGTGGCGCTCCTGGAACGGGCCCACGCCCTCGTGCTGCGCACCCCCGACACCCTCGGCCCGGGCCGGACGGGGGCGGAAGGACCGGCGGCCGCCGGCGGCCCCGACCGCGCCCGCCGGGAGGCAGACCTGCTCGCCACCGGCCTGGAGGCCGGGCTGCTGGACGCCGAGACCGAGCCGGCCACCGCGCCGGACCCGCGCCGCCACCCC
>NZ_JBHWBW010000860.1:0-1141 GCF_042735675.1 Kitasatospora sp. NPDC059571 | reverse complement strand
GCCCCCCCCCGCCCCCCCCGCGCCCCCCCGGGGCGCGCCGCGCCCCCCCCCACCCCCCCCGCGCGCCCCGCGCCCCGCCCCCCCACCGCGGGGTCGGTCCGCCACCCCGGCGGGAGGAAGCGGGTGTAGTTCGGCGGCACGGTGCCCGCCGGGACGACCTCGGCCAGGGCGCGGCGGAGCAGCGCCTCGGCGGTGTCCCGGTGCCCCGGGAGGTGGTCGAGGACGTCGAGCAGGTAGGGCCGGGTGTCGCCGGGCCGGCACCACCAGGCGGCGCGGGCGAGCAGCCGCCCGCCGCCGTCCAGGGCCAGCCACGTCCACTCCGGGCGGCGCCGCCCGTCGGCGAGGTCCCCGGCGATCTCGTGGTTGAAGCGGTACGACAGGCGGTTGAAGAGGCCGACCTCGTCGGGCCCGGTGATCGGGCGGAGGACCGGTGCGCCCGCGGCTGCGGCGTCGGCGTCCGCTGCGGCGGCCCCCGCGGGCACGGCGGATTCTGCGGGTACTTCGGGTACTTCGGGTACTGCGGTCAAGGCACGCTCCGTGGTGGGTGCGCCCGGCCGCTCCGGTCAGCGCTGCTGCGCGGCCCGGGAGGGTCCGAACGCGGTCGTCCTGCTGGTCATCCGGTCGCCCTCCTTCCTCGGTCGGAGTGGTTCGGGTCGATGTTCTACCGACCCGGCTCCCGGCCCCGCAACCGGTTTTTCCTGCGGATTTGACGTACCGTCCGACCTCCACCACCATTCCACTAAGCACTTAGTGGAATGGTGGTGGAACCAGTGGAGTACCGGATCGACCGGCGCAGCGGGATGGCCACCTACCTGCAGATCGTGCAGCAGACGAAGAACGCCCTGCGGCTCGGCCTGCTGCGCCCGGGAGACCGGCTGCCGACGGCCAAGGAGGTCGTGGCGGCGACCGCCGTGAATCCCAACACGGTGCTCAAGGCCTACCGGGAGCTGGAACGGGAGGGGCTGGTCGCCCCGCGGCCCGGGCTCGGCACGTTCGTGCTGCGCTCGCTCGCCCGCGAGGAGACCGCGGCCGACTCCCCGCTCCGCACCGAGCTGGCCGGCTGGGGGGCCCGGGACGGGGCGGGGGGGGGGGAACGGGCCGGAGTGGACGCGCGGGTCGGCGGGGGGGTGGTTGAGGATTT
>NZ_JBHWBW010000859.1:0-1173 GCF_042735675.1 Kitasatospora sp. NPDC059571 | reverse complement strand
GGCGGTCTGCCGCGCCCTGGAGCGGGGGGGGGGCGCCGGCCCCCCCCGCCCCCTGCCGGGAGGCGCTCACCGGGACGTGACCGGGCACGGGGCGGTCCGGGAGCCGGCGCGGCCCGGTACGGGGTGGCGGGTGACGGGTGACATGGGGACGACCTCTCGGCTGATCGCGCCGGCGTCGGTGAACGACCTTCCGTCCCTGATTCGATGCACCGGGCCGGGGCAGATGGGTCCGTCGGCGGACGAGTACGACGGGGTGCGGGAAAAGGGCTGCGGGGCCCCTGCCGACCAGGTCGGAGCACGGTCGTCCGACTGTCGAAGATTCAAGCGAAATTCGGACCCGAGCGCTCCCGTCCGCAGCTGGTTCGCCGTCGAATCAAGGTCATGGAAATCCGCCACGGGAGTGAATCCGGCACCGGGCACGCCGCAGGTGCCGACCACTCAGGTGACGGCCGATCAGGAAGGAGGTGCAGGACCATGCGTACGACGCGCACCAAGCGGTCGCTCGCCGTCGCCGCGACCTGCGTGATGCTGGGCGGCGGTGCCGCCGTGGCCACCTCGGCCACCGCGGCCTCGGCCACCACCACGTCCGCCGCGTCCTCGGTCTCCCACGACAAGGACTGCCGCTGGTACCCCGCGCACTGGGAGACCAAGTGGGTCGGCGGCCACTGGCAGAAGGTCTGGCACGCCGGCCACTGGCACAACGACTGGCACGCGGGCTGGTGGGACGCCCACCACCACTGGCACCACGGCTACTGGCACAAGACCTGGCACAAGGCCGGCTGGGAGTGGAAGTGGATCCCGGCCCACTGGCAGCAGGTCTGGGTGCCGGCCGGCTGGTACTGCCGCTGACGCCCCCGGGACCGGACCGGCCGGCCGACCCCGGCCCCACCGGTCCCCGGCCCCGCGCCCGTTCGGCGCCGGGGCCCCCCCCCCCCCGGGCGCCCGCCCCCCCCCCGCGGCGCCCGGCCCCGGTGAGCGCCGGGCCGGCCAGTGGAGCACCTCGGCGCCGGCGGCCGCGGCCACGGCGGCGCGGTGGCCGCCCGGCGGGCAGGCGACCAGCACCCGCCAGCCGTCCGCGGGGCGGGGGGGGGGCCGGGGGGGTGCTGCGCCTCGCGGGCGGCGGGCCCGGGCAGGTGGGCGATCCGGCCCGCGCCGAAGACCAGGTCCACGACC
>NZ_JBHWBW010000858.1:0-1189 GCF_042735675.1 Kitasatospora sp. NPDC059571 | reverse complement strand
CTCCCGCTCCCCCGGCCGGCCGGCCTCGGTCTGGCGCTGCCGTTCGCCCGCCCGGCGCGGGCGGCCGGGATGGTCGCGGCGATCGTCTTCGGCACCGCCGCCACCACCTTCGCCGTGGGCATCGCCGGCACCACGAACTGGGTGCAGCAGGCGAAGGAGCACGACTCCGTCGACGTGGCCGTGCGCCTCGTCCCGCCGCCGGACGCACCCGCGGGCACCGGCGATCCCGCCGCCCTGGCCGCCGCCGTCGACCGGGCACTGGCCGGCCGGGCGGGGACGGGGGCGTACTACGGCATCGGACAGGCGGAGCTGACCGTCCCGGGTGTGCCCGGCACCACCAGGGTCTTCGCCTTCAAGGGCGACGCCTCCGCGGCCGGCTACCGGATGACCGCCGGACGCTGGTTCCGGGGCCCGGGCGAGGCCGTCGCCCCGTCCACCTTCCTGGCCGCGGCCGGCGCGCGGATCGGGGACACCGTCCGGCTGGAGGACCACGGCCGGGAGGTCCCCGTCCGGATCGTCGGCGAGGTCTTCGACCCGCACACCCAGACCAACGAAGTCCTCACCGACGGCGCGGCCTTCACCGACCTGCCGCCGCGGAGCTACTACATCACGGTGCAGCACGGCACCGACGTGGCCCGGTACCTCGGCGCACTCCGCGGGGAGCTCGCACCGCTCGGCATCACCGTCGAGAGCGGCCGGGCCGCCGGTTCGAGCGATGTGATCGCCGCGCTGGACACGCTGACCGCCCTGCTCACCCTGATGCTGGTCGCGGTGGCGGGCCTGGGGGTGCTCAACACCGTCGCCCTCGACGTGCACGAACGCGTCCGGGAGATCGGCACCGCCAAGGCACTCGGCATGACGCCCCGCCAGACCGTCGCGATGGTCATGGCCTCGGTCACCCCGGGCGGTCTCGGCGGCGGCGCCGTCGGACTGCTCGCGGGCGTGGCGCTGCACCGCATCACCGCCCCGGCGATGGCCCGCAGCGCCGGGCTGACCTTCCCCGCGGCAGCGCTGCACGTCTACCCGGCGGCGGAACTCGTCCTGCTGGGCGCGGGCGGCCTGCTGATCGCCGCCCTCGGCGCGCTGCTGCCCGCCACCCGCGCCGCACGCGCCCGGACGGTCACGGCGCTGCGCACCGAGTGACGCACAGGACGCCGGGAGCGGCGCGGCCCGGGCCCCGGCACAGGTG
>NZ_JBHWBW010000857.1:0-1190 GCF_042735675.1 Kitasatospora sp. NPDC059571 | reverse complement strand
TCACCCGGCCGCGGGTGCCTGCGCCGCCTTGATGGCGTAGACCAGGTGCTCCTCCTGGGCGGCGCTGAGCGAGGTCTGCAGGATCTCGCCGCCGTAGCGGGCGAGGGCCGGGACGACCTTGTCGGCGGTCGCCGAGCGGACGAGCAGGAAGACCGCGGCGGAGCCCGGTTCGAGCTTCTGGCCGACCTGCTTCATGAAGTTGTCGTCCACGCCCACGTCGGTGGCGGAGCCGACCGCGGCGCCGGTCGCACCGCCGATCGCGGCGCCGAGGAACGGCATGAAGAACAGCAGGCCGATGACGCCGCCCCAGAGCGCGCCGGAGGCGGCGCCGATGCCGGTGGTGCTGGTCATCTGGTGGAGCTTGATCTTGCCGTCGGGCCGCCGCTCCACCACGACGACGTCCTCCAGGTCGATCAGCTTCTGCTTCTGCAGGCCGATCGCCTCGTCGCGGACCTGCTGGGCGGTGGCCACGTCGGGGTAGGCGATGGCGAAGAGGTTGCTCACGCGCTGGGTCCTTCCAACTCGTCGCGCGGACGGGCCCGGACGGGTTCGGGCGCGCACCGCTGCTGATGTCCGCAGCCTAGCGACGATTTGACATATTTATGCTGCTTGATGGCGGTGTGTCCGATATTCGGCGGCTCACCGGTCGCCGTGCCGCGCGGCGGCGGCGGTCGCCGCGGCCACCGCCGCCGCGGCCAGCAGCACGGACACCGCGAGCGACGGCAGCACGGCGGTCGCCAGGTCCACCCGGCCGTCCCGGGCGCTGCGGACCAGCTCCCGGACGACCGTGCGGCCCGGCGAGGCCGGCAGCAGCAGGACCGCCACCGCGCCGCCCAGTGCGGCGAGCAGGCCGTAGGTGCGGTCCGCCAGCACCGGGCGGCAGCTGAGCGCGCCGACCGCCAGCCCCAGCAGCAGGCACGCGGCGGTCGCGGCGTGGCCGGCGACCGCCACCGTCGCCGGGTCGACCCGCGCCGAACGCCCCGCCCGCAGCGCCGCCGCCGCGCCCGCGACGGCCGGCACCAGGGCGGTGAGGAGCGCCGCCGCCAGCGTCGCCAGGTGGACCCGGGCCGGGCCGGGCCCCGCCGGGGGGGCGGCCCCGGCGGGCGGGGGCGGCGCCCCGGCCCGCGGCCGGGCGCCCCCCGCGGGGCCCCGGCGCCCCCCGGCCCCCCCGTTGGGGGCCCCCCCCCGCG
>NZ_JBHWBW010000856.1:0-1201 GCF_042735675.1 Kitasatospora sp. NPDC059571 | reverse complement strand
GGCGTGCAGGCGCTGTCCGCCGCCGAGGGCCTCGCCCTGCTCGACGCCGCGGGCGACCGCGACGAGGCCGTCCTGGTGCCGATCCGCCTCGACCTCGCCGGGCTCCGCGCCCAGGCCGAGGCGGGCATGCTGCCGCCCGTCCTGCGCGGCCTGGTCCGGGCGACCACCCGCCGGGCCGCCGGGACGGCCGCCCCCGCCGCCGGTCCGTCGCTGGCGGAGCGCCTGCGCGGCGTGCCCGAGGAGGACCACGAGGCCGTACTGCTGGACCTCGTCCGATCCGAGGTCGCGGCCGTGCTGGGCTACCCGGGCGCCGGGTCCGTGGACCCCGGTCGGGCGTTCAAGGACCTCGGGTTCGACTCGCTGACCGCCGTGGAGCTGCGGAACCGCCTCAACGCGGTCACCGGTCTGCGGCTGCCCGCCACCCTCGTGTTCGACTACCCGACTCCGGCGGCCCTGGTGGCGCTGCTGCGCGCGGAGGCCGTGCCCGACCCCGCGGCGGCCGTCCTGCCGCTGCTGGCCGAGCTGGACCGGCTGGAGGCCTCCCTCGTGGGGGTCCCGGCCGACGACGAGGGCCACCTGCGGGTCGCCCACCGGCTCCAGTCGCTGCTCACCCGGTGGAACGACCAGCAGACCGCCCCGGCGGAGAACGCCGCCGTCACCGAGGAACTCGCCGAGGCCACCGATGACGACCTCTTCGACTTCATCGGCAAGGAATTCGGCATCTCCTGACCCCGCCACCGCCCGACCCACCGCACCATCCTGAAAGGTGATCCGACATGCCGGCAGACCAGGCGGCCGAGGACAAGCTCCGGTACTTCCTCAAGCGCGTCACGGCGGACCTCCACGAGACACGCCGACGGCTGAAGGAGATGGAGGACGGCGAGCACGAGCCGATCGCCATCGTCGGCATGGCCTGCCGCTTCCCCGGCGGGATCGAGTCGCCGGAGGACCTGTGGCACCTGGTCGCCGACGGGCGGGACGCGGTGTCCCCCTTCCCCGAGGACCGCGGCTGGGACGTCGAGAACCTGTACCACCCCGACCCGGACCACCCGGGTACCTCGTACGTCCGGGAGGGCGGGTTCCTGCACCGGGCGGGCGAGTTCGACCCGGGGTTCTTCGGGATCAGCCCGCGTGAGGCGATGTCGATGGACCCGCAGCAGCGGCTGCTGCTGGAGACCTCCTGGGAGGCGTTCGAGCGGGC
>NZ_JBHWBW010000855.1:0-1214 GCF_042735675.1 Kitasatospora sp. NPDC059571 | reverse complement strand
CCTCGCCGCCTGCGACGCCGCCGACCGCACGGCGCTCGCCGACCTGCTCGCCGCCGTCCCGGCCGCCCACCCGCTGACCGCCGTGGTCCACCGGGCGGGCGTCATCGACGACGGCGTGGTCGGCTCGCTCACCCCCGACCGGCTGGACACCGTGCTGCGCCCCAAGGTCGACGCCGCACTCCACCTGCACGAGCTCACGGCGTCCGCGGACCTCGCGGCGTTCGTCCTGTTCTCCTCCGTCGCCGGCACCTTCGGCGGCGCCGGCCAGGGCAACTACGCGGCCGCCAACGCGTTCCTCGACGCGCTGGCAGGGCACCGGCGCGCCGCCGGCCTCGCCGGCCTGTCCCTCGCCTGGGGCCTGTGGGCGGAGAGCAGCGGGATGACCGGAACCCTCGACGAGGCAGACCTCCGGCGGATGGCCCGCGGCGGCATCACCCCGCTCGGTTCCGCGCAGGGCCTGGCCCTGCTCGACACCGCGGCGACCCTCGGCCGCGCCGCCCTCGCCCCGGTGGGCCTGGACGTCGCCGGGCTGCGCGCCCACGCGGACCCGTCCGCCGTCCCGCCGCTGCTGCGGGGCCTGGTCCGGGCCCCCGCCCGGCGCACTCCGCGGGCCGCGGCCGCGGTGGCGGCCGACCAGGGCCGGACACTGGAGCAGCGGCTCGCCGGGCTGGACGAGGAGGGCCGCCGCACACTGCTGCTGGACCTGGTCCGCACCCAGGTCGCGGCCGTCCTCGGCCACGCGGGACCGGACGCGGTCGAGGCCGAACGGGCCTTCAAGGAGCTCGGCTTCGACTCCCTGACCGGCGTCGAACTGCGCAACCGGATGAACACCGCCACCGGCCTGCGGCTCCCGGCCACGCTGGTGTTCGACTTTCCGACGCCTGCCGCCCTCGCCGAGCTGCTGTTCACCGAGACCGCCCCCGCGGCGGACGCCTCGGCCAGGCCGGTGCTCGCCGAACTCGACCGGCTGGAGGCCGCGTTCGCCGCGGCGCCCGCGCCTGGCGACGACCTGCGCGGCACCCTCTCCGCCCGCCTGCAGGCCCTGCTCGGCCGTCTTGCGGTGGTCGAGGAGCCGGCCGCCCCCGCCGTCGACACCGAACAGCTGCGCGCCGCCTCCGACGAGGAGCTGTTCGCCTTCATCAACGACCAGCTCGGCCGCTCCCAGGACGCCGGCTGAGGGGGAGTCGACCACGCCCCGGGCCCCGGAGCGGCAC
>NZ_JBHWBW010000854.1:0-1228 GCF_042735675.1 Kitasatospora sp. NPDC059571 | reverse complement strand
GTCCGGGCGCGCGGCGCGCCGATCGGCGGCCGGAAGGTCAGGCCCCGGCGGCGGACACCGCCACGGCGCGGGCCTTCGCCACCCCCGCGTGCACCTCGGCCATGTCGAGCGTGCGGGCCTGGCCGATCAGGTCCTCCAGCGCGGGCTCCGGCAGGGCGCCCGGCTGCGCGAACACCAGCACACCCTCGCGGATGATGGCCAGCGTCGGGATCGACTGGATGCCGAAGGCGGCCGCCAGCTCCTGCTGGGCCTCGGTGTCGACCTTGGCGAACACGATGTCCTCGTGCCGCTCGGACGCCCGCTCGAAGACCGGCCCGAACATCCGGCACGGCCCGCACCACTCGGCCCAGAAGTCGATCAGGACGAAGTCCTTCCCCTCGGGCCCGGGAACGATGTCGTCGAAGTTCTCGGTGGTCAGCTCGACCGTGCTCATGTGTTCTACCTGCCCTTCCGGAGTGGTCCGGCCACGTCAACGGGGACGGTGGCGGAGGTATTCCGGCGGCTCCCGCGAAGAAGCCGCGGCCGGGGTGAGTGGAACGCGCTCCGCAGCCGTACTCCCTGGTGCGGGCAGAGCGCACACGCCCAGGCCCCGTACCCACCGATTCCTGGGGGAATCAGCCATGCTTCTCCACCGCCGAGCCGCCCTGGTCGCCGCCGCGGGCGCCGCCGTCGCAGCCCTCGCCGCCGGATGCGGATCCAGCGCGTCCACCGCGAGCAGCGCACCCGCCGCCCCGAGTCCGGCCGGCCCGTCGACCCCGTCCGGGAGCGGAGCGGCCGCCGGCAGCGCCCAGGCCGCCGGCGCGACCGTCCTGAAGACCGCGAACTCGTCCTTCGGCACCATCGTCACCGATGGCAACGGCTTCACGCTGTACCGCTTCGACAAGGACACCGCCAAGCCCCCGATGTCCAACTGCAACGGCAACTGCGCCACCACCTGGCCCCCGGTGGTCTCCACCGGCGGTACCCCGCAGCTCAAGGGCATCGACGCCAAGCTGGTCTCCACGGTGACCCGCGCGGACGGCACCAAGCAGGTCACCCTCAACGGCTGGCCGCTCTACCACTACGCCCCCGACGGCAAGGCCGGGGACACCAACGGCCAGGGATTCGGCGGCACCTGGTGGGTCGTCGCCCCGAGCGGCGCCAAGATCACGGCCGCCGTGATGATCCCCTCCGGCGGCTCCTCGGGCGGCGGCTACGGCTACTGACGGCCCCGGGGGCCCCCGACCCC
>NZ_JBHWBW010000853.1:0-1230 GCF_042735675.1 Kitasatospora sp. NPDC059571 | reverse complement strand
GCGCCCGCGAAAACACCCCCCCCCCCCCCCCCCCGCGCGGGTGGGGGACCCCCGTTCGCCGGCCCCCCCCGCGCCCCCCCCGGGGGGCCGCCGCCCCGATGGCGGGGGCCGACCGGGCGTCCCAGGCTGGAGCCAGATCCCCGTCCGAGAAGAGGTATCCCCATGACCGTCACCGCCGACCTGGACAAGGTCCTCGACAAGGCGTACGAGAACCTGAGCCTGACCGAGGTGCTGGACGCGCCGGTCGCCGCGCTCGCCGGGCTGACCGACACGCACGGCGAGGCGCTCGCCGCACTGAAGATCAAGACCGTCGGCGACCTCGGCCGCAACAAGTACATCCGCTGGGCCGTCGCCATGGCCGACCTCCAGGACCGCACGCACTGAGGCCCGCCCCGGCTCGCCGGTGCGCCCACCGCCCGCCCGGGCGAGCGGGGCACCGGCACGTCCGGGGCCGCGGCGCGGTCGGGGTCATCCCGGGCCCGCGGCACTCACCCGAGGGGCGCAACCATCGCATGATCCACTCGTTGGATCATCCGCAGTCCCACCGGCTGCCGCCGCCGCCCGCACCCGGAGCCGCCCGCCATGCCACCTCGCCCGCCGCACCCCGGCCAGGCCCCCGCCGCCGCGCCCGACGGCCACCCGGTGGGCGACGCCGAAGAGGTGCTGGTCGCCAACTACCGGCGGCTGACCCGGATCGCCTACCTCGTGCTGCCGGCCGGCGCCGACCGCCACCGCCGCCTGCTCACCGCACACGCCGTCACCCAGCGCGCCCTGCCCGGCCTGAACGAGCTGCGCTCCGGCTGCACCGGGACCGCCGACGAGGTGTACGACGCCCTGCGGCTGCGCGTCGTGCGCCGCGCCCTCGCGGGCAGCCGCCGCCTGCGCCGGCCGCTGCCCGGCGTCTGGGGCCTGCGGCTGTTCACCGCCGACGGCGGCGAGGAGGAACTCGCCCTCGACCGTGCACTCGCCGCCCTGCCCGCACCCGCCCGCGCCGCCTACGCGCTGCGCGCCGTCGACGGCCTGCCGCCCACCGAGATCGCCGACCTGCTGGTCCGGGCCGGCGTCACCCGCCCGGCCGAGGCCCGCCGCGCGGCCGAGCACCTCGCCACCACGGCCGGCGAACCGGCCCGCTTCGACCCGTGCACCGTCCGCGTCCAGCCCGGTGACCTGATCCGCCGCCGCCGGGCCGGGCGGCTCGGCGCGGCCGCCGTCGCCCTTGGTGGGTTCTTC
>NZ_JBHWBW010000852.1:0-1235 GCF_042735675.1 Kitasatospora sp. NPDC059571 | reverse complement strand
CTTCGGGGCGCAGGACAACCGCCTGGTCGTCCCTCCGGCGTGGGCTCGCACCGCGATGCCCGGGCGCGCCCCCGGGGGGCAGGCGCCGCGGGGGGGCGGGTGTTTGGCCCCGGGGGGGGCGCCGGGGGGCGCGGCCGGGCGCCGCCCCCCCCCCCCGCCGCAGTGGACGGACCCGGCCACCGGGTTCCTCCGGCGCTCGGTCTCCCCGCCGCAGGCCGGTCTGCGCGCCGAACTCGTCGAGGGCACCCTGCCGAGCGGCGCCCGCATCGCCTACGACGGGCCTTCGGTCCCCGGGCTGGAGCACCACCTGTGGCTGCTGTCGGGGCAACTGGAGTTGACCGTGCAGGAAGAGGTCCACCGGCTGGCCCCCGGCGACACCCTGCGCTACCGCCTCTGGGGCCGCTCGGCCTTCCACGCCCCCGGCCCCGACCCGGCCCGCTACCTGCTGGCCCTCGTCCTGCCCTGACGACCTGACGCCGCAGGGCCGTTCCACCCCTCCTCCGCCGCCACCCTCCGCCGCCACCTTCACCGCCACCTCTTCACCGCCCCGCAGGGAGCAGCCGTGCCGTCCGACCCCCGCCCGACCACCGCAGCAGCAACCCCCACCGCAGCAACGCCCACCGCGACGACGTCCGCACCGGCGCCGGCCGCCGCCGATGCGGACCGCCTCACCGGGCCGCTCTCCGCCGACGACCTGAGGGCGGCCGCGCCCGCCCTCGCCGACCTGCTGCTGGACGCCGTCCGGGGCGGGGCCTCGCTCGGCTTCCCGGCCTCGCTCACGGCGGCGGAGGCCACCGCGTGGTGGCGGTCGCGGGTCGATGCGGTGGCGGGCGGCCGGCTGCTGGTCTGGTCGGCCGGCACCCCGGACCTGTGCACCGGGACGGTCAGCCTGGTCCTGGCGGACCTGCCGAACGGGCTCCACCGGGCCGAGCTGGCGAAGCTGATGGTGCACCGCTCGGCGCGCGGCCGGGGGCTGGGACGGCGACTGCTCGCCCTGGCCGAACGGGCCGCGGCCGACCGCGGCCGCTCGCTGCTGGTGCTGGACACCGAGACCGACAGCCCCGCCGAGCACCTCTACCGCACCGGCGGCTGGACGCCGCTCGGCAGCATCCCGGGCTACGCCACCGACCCGGCCGGCGAACTCCGGGCGACCACCGTCTACTACACGCACCTGGCCGGGCCCGCCGAACGGGCCGCCGACTCCTGAGCGCGGACGGCCCCGCACCCCGCCGGGG
>NZ_JBHWBW010000851.1:0-1248 GCF_042735675.1 Kitasatospora sp. NPDC059571 | reverse complement strand
TGTGATGTTATTTGTTTTTCTCACAGCGGCGGGCACCTCAACCCCGGCCCCGCGGCCGTGGGGCCCCCCGGCCACCCGGGCCGGGATTCACGCTCCCGCCCTGGGAACGAGCGTGTTCTCGCTCGTCCGTCCTGCCGCGAAGTCCTCGACGTTGCGCAGCGTGGCGTCGATGATCTGGCCGACGGCGGTGCGGGTGAAGTAGGCCTGGTGGCTGGTGACGAGGACCTGGGGGAAGGTGACGAGGCGGGCGAGCACGTCGTCGGCGATGCCGTGGATGGAGCGGTCGGTGAAGAAGACGCCGGTCTCCTCCTCGTAGACGTCGAGGCCGACGCCGGAGAGGCGGCCGGCCCGGAGTGTCTCGACCAGGGCGGCGCTGTCGATGAGGCCGCCGCGGCTGGAGTTGATGAGGATCGCGTCGTCCTTCATCAGGGCCAGCGCGGCCGCGTCGATCAGGTGGCGGGTGGCCGGGACGAGGGGGACGTGCAGGCTCACGAGGTCCGTGCGGGCCAGGAGGTCCGGCAGGTCGGTGTAGGTCATGCCGAGGTCGAGGCAGGCCGGGTTCTGCGCGATGTCCCAGCCGAGCAGCTCGGTGCCGAAGCCGGCCGCGATCCGGGCGAAGCACTCGCCGATCTTGCCGGTGCCGATGACGCCGACGGTCATGCCGTGGACGTCCCGCCCGAGCAGTCCGTCGAGGCGGAAGTCGAACTCGCGGGACCGGTTGGCGGCACGGGTGAGCCGGCGGTTGACGGCCAGGGCGAGGGCCCAGGCGTGTTCGGCGACCGAGTACGGGCTGTAGGAGGAGACCCGGGCGACGGTGAGGCCGAGCTCGGCGGCGGCTTCGAGGTCGATGTTGTTGAAGCCGGTGGAACGCTGGGCGATCAGCTTTGTGCCGCCGGCGGCGAGCACCGTGAGGGTCTCGGCGTCGAGGACGGCATTGACGCTGCTGCTGACGACCGGGTGGCCGGCCGCGAGCGGGGCGGTGTCGCGGTCGAGGAACACGGCCAGGATGCGCAGGGAGTGTCGGCCCGCGAAGGCCTGCTCCAGGAGCGGCTGTTCGTCTGCTTGGACGCCGTAGGCGAGGATCTCCATCCCGTCACGCTACCGAGGCGGCACACCGGGGGCGAGGATCTCCGGCCTGCCTCCGGTCGTGGGGGGGGGGGGGCCCCGGGGGGGGCGGGGGCGGCCGCCCGGCCGGCCGGGGCGCGCGCCGGGGCGGGGCGCGGGGGGGCGGGGGGGGCGAGGTAGGCG
>NZ_JBHWBW010000850.1:0-1251 GCF_042735675.1 Kitasatospora sp. NPDC059571 | reverse complement strand
CGCCGATCCCCTCGACCGCCCAGAGCCCGGCGTACGGCGCGAGCAGCCCGTACAGCGCGGGTGCCGCGGGGTGCCCGCCGAGCAGGCCGACGGTCTCGGCGGCCTGGGCCACCATCGGCAGCCACTCGCTGTCGCGCGGCGCGTCCGCGAGCCGCGGGGCGACGGCGGTCAGCCGGCGGGCCGCCTCCCCGAAGCGGCCGAACTGGGCGGCGACCAGGGCCAGGGCGACCCGCGGCCAGACGCCCGGCACCTCCTCCAGCGGCGGGGCCGGCGGCCAGCAGGGCGGCCAGCCCGGCGGTGTCCCCCCGGGCCGTGAGCAGGCACCAGCGCTGGGTCGCGGTCAGCATCTCCGCGTTCGGGCTGCCGGCCCGGCGCCCGGCCCGCTCGGCCCGGGCGAGCTGGCGCTCGCAGTCCTCGTGCCGGCCCTCCAGCAGGGCCCGCGCACCGCGCCACAGCGGCACGTACCAGCCGTACAGCGGCCGCCGCAGGGTGTCGGCGAGCGCCCCGAAGGCCGTCACCTCGTCCTCGGCGGCCGGGTGCCGGCCGGTCTCCAGCAGCGCGACCAGCCGCAGGCGGCGGCCCAGCAGCTCCAGGGCCGGGTCCGGCAGTCCGCGGGCCAGCCGGATCACCTCGTCGGCCCAGGCCAGCCGCTCCCGGCAGTGGTCGGGGCCGGAGCGGGCGTCGCAGAGCGCGGCGAGCGCCGAGCCGAGCGCGGCCGGGTCGCGGGCACCGCGGGCGAGCCGCACCGCCTCCTCGGCGAGCGCGATCCGCTGCTCCTCCGGTTCGACGAGGGCGCCCGCCACCGACAACCGTGCGGTGACCGCGGCCAGCAGCGCCGGCCGGCCCTCGCCGAGCAGCCCGCGGGCCTCGGCGAGCAGGTCGAGCTGCTCCCGGTCGAGCAGGGCGATCTCGAAGCCGACCGGTCCGGTGCCGAGCCCGAGTGCGGCCCGGGCCAGCAGGTCGGGGCGGCCGCAGGCGCGGGCGAGCGCGGCGGCGCGCAGGCAGGCGGCCCGCGCGGCGGCGGGCTCGCCGGTGCCGAACCTGGCGGCGGCCAGGGCGAGATGGAGTTCGGCGAGATCGGCGGGCCGGTCGCCGGGGTCGGCCCCGGCGCTGCGGCCGTACCAGTCGGCGGCGTCCTCGAAGGCCAGCAGGGCGGCCGCCCGGTCGCCGGCCAGCCCGGCCTGGCGGGCGGCCGCGGGCCGGTGCGCGGGGCCCGCGCGGTCTCATATAAAAATCTTAACCTGCCGACCC
>NZ_JBHWBW010000849.1:0-1264 GCF_042735675.1 Kitasatospora sp. NPDC059571 | reverse complement strand
GGGGGGGGCGCCCCGCGCCCCCGGCGGGGCGGGGCCTCCCCCGCTCGGGTCACGCCCGTTCAGATCACCCCCGCCTGGCGGGCCGCCTCCTCGAAGGCCCGCACCGTGGGGGTGGCCCGGTAGGGGGCGAGCCGCCGGTGGAAGTCGCGCAGGTACTCGACCGTCCGGGCGGAGCGCATCTCGCCGGCCGCCCGCAGCGACTCGGTGGCCATCGTGCAGGACTCCTCCAGCTCGCCCATGCCGAGCCGGGCGGTGGCGAGCACCAGCCGGCACAGGATGCGGCTGCGGGCGTACGCGGGGGCGCGCAGCCGCAGCGACTTCTCCGCGTGCTGGGCGGCCGGCCGCCACTGCTGGAGGTCGCGGTAGGAGTGCGCGAACTCGTCGGCGAGCTGGGCCTCGTCGAAGTAGCGCGCCCAGGACGGCGCCTCGTCGGCGGGGCGGGCCGCGGCCAGGGCCCGCTCGCAGCGGACCAGGGCGGTGGTGCAGGAGCGCACGTCGCCGAGGAGCGCGTGCCCGCGGGCCTCGGCGCCGTGCATGATCGCCTGGACGACCGGTGCCGCGGTGGTGCCGACGCCCTGCTGGGCGACCCGGGCGAGCTGGATGGCCTCCCGGCCGTGGCCGAGGTGGACGGCCTGCTGGCTCATCGTGGTGAGGATGAAGCCGCCGAGGACGCGGTCCCCGGCCGCCTGGGACAGGCGCAGCGACTGGACGAAGTACCGCTGGGCCAGCCCGTGCGCGGCGATGTCGAAGGACGTCCAGCCGGCCAGCCGGGTCAGGTCGGCGACCGCGCCGAACAGCGCCCGCCCGATCTGCTCGCCGTAGCGGCCGCGCAGCATCGGCTCGGCCTCGCTCTCCAGGTAGCGCACCAGTGCCTGGCGGGCGTGGCCGCCGCCGTAGGCGTGGTCGAGGGCGCGGAAGAGGTCGCCGACGGCGCGGATCGCGGCGATGTCGCCGCGTCCGACCCGGACGGCGGCGCGGGCCTCCCGCCCGGTGGGCGGTTCGACCCCCTCCGGGCCGGCCGGCAGCGGGCGGCGGCCCTGCTGCGGGACGCGCGGCGGGACCGGCCGGGCGCCGGGCGGCAGCGGCCGGGCCGGCCCGAGCTCCTCGGGGGGCAGCGTGGTGGCGTCGCGGGCGACCCGCTCGTCGGTCCGGCCGATCAGCCAGTCCCGGCTGGGGACGACCCCGCCGGCCGGGGGGGAGGGGATCGTTGGGAGCACCCCGGAAGGTCCCTTGTGCATTCGCCACAAGGTGGCGACGAGTTGGC
>NZ_JBHWBW010000848.1:0-1267 GCF_042735675.1 Kitasatospora sp. NPDC059571 | reverse complement strand
GGCCCCCGACCGTCGAGAGGTCGGGGGCCTTCGCGAAGCCGTGCGCTGCGGGCCGGCTCAGTACCAGCTGTGCGCCTGCCAGAACGACCAGGCGCCGCAGGGGCTGCCGTAACGGCTGTTCATGTAGTTCAGGCCCCACTTGATCTGGGTCGCCGGGTTGGTGCGCCAGTCGGCGCCGGCGGAAGCCATCTTGGAGCCGGGCAGTGCCTGCACCAGGCCGTACGCGCCGGAGGAGGCGTTGGTGGCGGTGTAGTCCCAGCCGCTCTCGCGCTTCACGATCTGGCTGAAGCAGGAGAACTGGTTCGCGTCACCGATGATCTGGGCGGCGAGCGCCTGCACCGAGCCGGCCGGGATCGCGGCCAGCGCGGTCCGCGCGGCGGCGCGGTTGGCGGCCTCCTGGTCGGCCTTGCGCTTGGCCTCGTCGGCGGCCTTCGCCGCCTTGTCCGCGTCGGACTTGGCCTGCGCGTCGGCGGCGGCCTTCTGCCGTGCGGCCTCTTCCGCGGCCTTCTTGGCGGCCGCGTCGGCGGACACCTGCTGAGCCGTCGCCTGACGGACGATGGCGTCACTGACCGCTTGCGCCTGGGTACCCGAGGGCGCGTCGGCGAGCAGCGTGGCGCTCGCGACGTCGACCGTCTGAACGGTCTTGCCCTCGCTGCCCGAGGCCGCGCCCACGACCGCACCGACAGCGGTGACGGCGGTGGCGGAGGCCACAGCAACTCCCCGGACCGAGATCCGAGTCACATGGTTTCCTTCCGGCGGCGCCCGTGCGTGACCGTACAGGCGCAACATGCCCCTTGCCGCTCGCCTCCTACGGTCCTGGTCACGGGAGACACTGGCCCGTCGCGGCGCCGAGCGGACTCGGAACTGCGTGGTGTTCGGGCGGCGTACGGCTCATCGGTGTTCAGTTGGACGCCCGCCGACCGGAGTTGCCGGGCTGATTCTGCCGTACGCGGGGCCTGACAGAACCCTCACCATGCCGCAAGCGGACGTGTCTACGCAATTCCCGGTTGCGTGGCGCATCTCACAATCTTCACGAGCTGGGCGTTTGTCCGAAAGGTCGTCGGCGATCGGTCCGATCCGGTGACAGCGCGAGGGGCCTGCCGGTATGCGGCAGGCCCCTTGACGTCGTTTCAGTGTGGTTTGTCCCGATTTGTCGGCTAGGGCTGACCGTCCTCCAGCATCTCGGTGACCAGGGCCGCGATGGGCGAGCGCTCGGAGCGGGTCAGCGTGATGTGGGCGAACAGCGGATGCCCCTTCAGCTTCTCCA
>NZ_JBHWBW010000847.1:0-1276 GCF_042735675.1 Kitasatospora sp. NPDC059571 | reverse complement strand
ACGCCCTGGACTCGTTCTACGGCACCGCGGTGCCGTAGAACGAGTCCAGGGCGTAGACGCAGCGGTCCTTGCTGCCGGCGAAGACCCGCCCGGCGACGGCGACCGGCGATCCGGTGAGCTCGCCCTTGGTGCCAAGCTCCCAGCGCAGCCGCCCGGTGGCGAGGTCGACGGTGTGCAGCGAGTGGTCGCGGCTGCCGATGTGCACCAGGCCGTCGGTGACGGCCGGGGAGCCGACGATCTCGCCGCGCGCGGTGTAGCGCCAGCGCTCCCGGCCGGCGGCCGCGTCGAAGGCGTACAGGGTGTCCCCCGAGCCCAGCAGCACGGTGCCGTCGGCGACCACGGCCGGCTCGGCGCCCTGGCGGTTGCCCGTCCGGCCGCGCCAGCGTTCCCGGCCGGTGGCGAGGTCGACCGCGTACAGGGTGCCCAGGTAGTCGGCCACGTACAGCGCGACCGGTCCGGCGGCGTCCAGGGCCGGCGGGGTGAACAGCACCACCGGCGCCTCGAAGCGCCACCGCTCGGCGCCGGTCGCGGCGTCCAGCGCGTACACCCGGGTGCCGGCCGTGACGTACAGCACACCGCCGCGCTCGACCGGGCGGGACGGCACGTCCTCGCCGACCGGGAACGACCAGCGCAGGCCGCCGCCGCGCGGGTCCACGCAGCGCAGCCGGCCGCTGCCGTAGTAGTAGCAGGCGCCGCCGACCAGGGCGGGCCCGGACTGCGGGTTCTCGTAGTCCTGCTGGGCGTCGTCGGCGCGCCACAGCTCCGCGCCGTTGGCCGCCGAGCGCAGCTGGACGCCGCCGCCCCGGATGCCGCAGCACAGCACGCCGTCGGCGGCGTCCAGCGAGTAGACCCAGCCGTCGAGGGAGTTGCGCCAGCGCTCGGTGCCTTCGGTGACGTCCACGGTGTACAGGTGCGGGCCGTCCGCGGCGTGCACCCGGCCGTCGGCGACGGCGAGCGCCCAGGCGACGTCGCGGGTCTTCCAGCGGCGCTCGCCGGAGGCGATGTCCAGGGCGTGCACCTCGAAGCTGGAGACGAAGAGCGTGCCGCCGGCGACCACCGGGGTGCCCCAGACGTCGTTGGACATCCGGAACCGCCAGGGCCGCCAGCGCTGGGCCGGCGGGGGCGGCGGCACGGGCTGCTGCACGGAGGCGTGCCGCGGCTGGGCGGGGGCGCGGCGCACCCAGTCGGTGGCGGCCGGCGCCTGGCCGGTGCCGACCGCGCTCTGGTCGGCCCGCGGGCCCGGCCCTATCCGGACCGGTCCGCCGGAGAGCCGGAC
>NZ_JBHWBW010000846.1:0-1283 GCF_042735675.1 Kitasatospora sp. NPDC059571 | reverse complement strand
CCGTTCTCGTTTTAAACCCCCCCCCCGGGGGGGGGGGGCCGCCCCGCCCCGGGGGGGGCCCCCCGCCCGCGGGGGCCGGCCCCCCCCGGGACCGTCAGGACTTGGGCCGGCGGTCCGGCGGGCGGAGCGGCGGGATCGGTACGGCGGGGAAGTCCCGCGGCCCGGTCCACAGCGACGGCACGGCGTCGCAGCGGCGGGCCAGCTCGTAGCCGATCGCCTCGTAGTTCACCCGCCAGCCGCGGAAGTGCGGCCAGGCCTCCTCCGGCGTGCGCTCCTTCTGGAAGCCGCTGGCCACCACCATGGCCACGGCCGCGTCGAACTCCTCGAAGGTGAGCCGGATCGGCTCGTCCGGATCCGGGTCGGGGTCGAACGGCACCCGCATCGTCCGGGCGATGTCCCGCATCGCGGTGAACCCCGCGCGCAGCACCAGGCGGGCCTCCGGCGGTGCCGAGCGCGGGGTGAGCGCCAGCTGGATGGCGGCCGCGTCCATCACCGCGAGCAGGCCGACCACCCAGCTGCGGTACGGCCGCGGGGAGCGGAAGGACAGCAGCACCGGATAGTTCGAATGGCCCTCGCCGATGTCGGCGGCCAGCCGCTCCCAGTCCCGGTAGAGCTCGGGCAGGGCCCGCTCGGTGGAGACCAGCGACTGCCGGGCGAGCAGCTCCGGGCCCCAGGCCGGCTCGCCGGCCCGCGACTGGAGCAGGGTGACCTCGACCTCGCGCCGGTTGTACGCGCCGTACAGCGTCGGCAGGTAGCCGATCAGCAGGGCGATGATCAGCGGGCCGGTCGCGGCGGCGAGGAAGTCGAGCGCGGACAGGTGCAGCCGCTCGCCGCTGGCGAAGCCCAGGGTGAACAGGCTGGATCCGGCCTCGCGGAAGGAGACCGACCAGTCGAGCTCGGAGCTGCCGTGCAGCAGCAGGGTGTACGCCAGCAGCATGCAGGTCAGCCAGGTGCCGAGCATGCCGACCAGGATCAGCGGCGCGAGCCAGGTCTGGGCCCGGTCCTGCGCCGCGTACCCGCCGAACGGGGCGGCGGCCAGCCGCAGCGTCGCCCGCAGGATCCGCCAGAGCCGGTTGACCAGGGCCGAGTACAGGCCGCGCGGGACGACCAGGGTCCGCAGGATGCTCGCCACCGTCGTGACCAGCAGGACGGCTCCGGCCAGGCTGTAGATCCACCTCATGTGATCATTGTGGCCCGTCGGGCGGGCCGGTCCGCAGTCGGCGGAGCGCACGGCCCCGCCCCCGCGCGACGGCCCCCGACCGCGGGCACGCGCCCCCCACCCC
>NZ_JBHWBW010000845.1:0-1285 GCF_042735675.1 Kitasatospora sp. NPDC059571 | reverse complement strand
GCGCAAGGCCGGGGCCGGAGACGAACGATGACCGGGCGGCGGCGGCCGTCCGGGCGGGAACTGCGGGAGGACCAGGGTGAGTGGAGCCACGGGTGCTGCGGGAGGTGCGACGGGCGGGACGCCGGGCGGCGCGCAGCAGGGCGGAATGCCCTACGGCGGTGTGCCCCAGCCCCCGGCCGAGCACCCGGCCGCGTCCACCTCGCTGATGCCCCCGGTCGCCTCGGCGGGCCAGGGCGCGGGCGGCACCAACGGCGCCGGCTTCTCCGCCGGCCCGCCGCCCGCGACCCCGCCGCAGCCCACGGCTGCGCCCGGCGGCTACTCCCAGCCGACCACCTACTCCAAGGGGCAGCCGACTCCGCCCCGCGGGACGCGGGTGCCCGGCGCCGGGCCCTCCCGCGCGGCCCCCCCCCCCGCCCCCGCCGCAGCCGGACGCCCGTCCCGCAGGATGCGCCCTCGGGGCGCGCGTCCGCGGAATCACGGGGTGCGGAGCAGGCGTTGACCACCGACCGGCAGCCCGGGTCGACCCTCGGCGCCGTGGTCGCGGGAGCGGTCCTCGCGGCCGTCCGACCGCACCCGGGGAAGACCCGGCCGGGCTTGTCGACGACCCGTCACGGTACCGCCCGTGCAAGCCCTCCGGCAGCGGAACGGGGCAAGCCGCTCGCCGGGAGCGACCGATCGCCGACCATGCTCATGTCCGCGATCCCGCACCCCCGGCCGCCGAGGAGCCCTGCATGCCCGAAACCCTGCCGACCGCGACCGTCCGGGCCGCCGGGAGGGAGTGCTGGCTGCCCCGCCACCGCAGGTCGGCCGGGGTGGCGCGGCGGATGCTCCGCGCGTACCTGGCCGAGCAGCCGGACGGCGGACGGTACGCCGACGACGGGGAGTTGCTGCTCGGCGAACTGGTGGCCAACGCGGTGGCGCACGCCACCGCGCCGCCCGGCCGCCTCGTCCTGGTGGGGTTCGAACTGGCCGGCGGCGAGCTGGCGATCGAGGTGCACGACGCCTCGCCCGACGGGCCGGACCCGGCCCCGGTCGACCCGGACGCCGAGGACGAGTCGGGCCGCGGCCTGTGGCTGGTGGGCCGGCTGGCGACGGCGTGGGGGGTGCGCCCGCGCCCGGGCGGCGTCGGGAAGATCGTCTGGTGCGTGTACCGCCCGGCGGGCGCCGGCGCGGCGTGACCGCGGCCGGGGCGGGCGGCGGGCGGGGGGGGGGGGGCCAGGCCTCACACCCGGCCGGTGTGCGACCGCGCCCCCCCCGCGCGGGAGGGGGGTGAGGCTCCACCCGA
>NZ_JBHWBW010000844.1:0-1285 GCF_042735675.1 Kitasatospora sp. NPDC059571 | reverse complement strand
GTGGCCCCCGGCCCCCCCGCCCGCCCCCCACCCGCCGCGCCCCGCCCCGCCCCCCCCGCCCCCCCCCCGCGCCGCCCCGGCCCGACCGCCCGCGCGGGAAGCCCCGCGCTCGGCGACCATGGAAAGGATGTTCACGCCCGCCCGCAGACCGTCCGGCACCGCCGGAGGGCCGCCCCGACGGCACCAGGTGATCGCCGAGGCCACCCGGACACCCCGCTGGGTGCTGCTGCTGCCCCTGGTCCTCGTCGTGGTCGAGCTGGTCTTCGACTTCGCGTGGCCGATGACCACGGCGGCCGGCTTCATGCTGACCGTCCTCCCGGTCGTGGTGGCCTTCGGCTTCGGCCCGGTCGCGGTCGCCGCCTCCACCGTGGTCGCCATCGCCCTGCAGATGCTGGTCTCCACCCACGCCCGCCACTTCTCCGAGCAGCACCACGTCTGGATCTACGTCGCCACCGCCCTCGCCGGGGCCATGGGCACCGCGCTCTCCTGGCAGCGGCTGCGCCAGTCCCACGACCTGCTGCGGGTGCGCAGCATCGCCGACGAACTCCAGCACGCCGTGCTCCGCCCGGTGCCGGACCGGGCCGGCGGACTGCGCACGGCGGGCCGCTACCGGCCCGCGCAGGCCGACATGGGGGTCGGCGGCGACCTGTACGAGGTCTGTGACACGCGGTTCGGGACCCGGATCCTGCTCGGCGACGTCCGCGGCAAGGGCCTGGACGCCGTGCGCACCGTCGCCGACGTGCTCGGCGCGTTCCGGGTCGCCGCGCACGAGACCGCTGACCTCGGCGAGCTCGCCGAACAGCTCGACCGGCACGTGCTGCGCGACGCCGTGAACGACGGCGACGACGAGCTGTTCGTGACCGCCGTGCTGCTGCAGCACCGCGGCCCCGGCCCGTCGGTCGAGGTGGTCAACCGGGGCCACCTGGCGCCGCTGTTGCTCGGCCCGGAAGGGGTGCGGCCGCGGTCCGCGGCCCGGAGTACCTGCCGCTGGGCCTCGGCCACCTCTCCGGCGGCCGGCACCTGCCGACCCGGCTCCGGCTGCCGCCCGGGCACACCCTGCTGCTGCACACCGACGGCGTCAGCGAGGCGCGCGACCGCAGCGGCGCCTTCTACCCGCTGCGGGCGCGGCTGGCCGGCCTCGGCACCACCGATCCGGCCGCGGTGGTCGACTTCCTGGACCGCGACGTCCGCCTGCACGCGGGTCGGCTGGGCGACGACCTCGCCCTGCTGGCCGTCACGCCGTGGACGGCGGACGGCCCGGGGTGACGGCGGTGCCGGTCGGCCC
>NZ_JBHWBW010000843.1:0-1289 GCF_042735675.1 Kitasatospora sp. NPDC059571 | reverse complement strand
GCGGGCGCGGGCGGGGGTCGCCCCCCCCCCCCCCCCCGGGGGCAGGGCCGGTCAGCCGGCCAGTTCCACGGCGTTGACGAACGCCAGCCAGAGCTCGATGTGCTGGTTGACCGCGGCGGCCACCGCCGCCCGGTTGTGCTCGGGCACCGCGGCGCGCAGGGCGGCCGCGGCGGCGGACCCGGCGAGCACCCGGTTGTCGAGCAGGCGCAGCAGCTGCCGCCCGGTCTCGGACAGGCGCAGCGCCGGGTCCCGGGCGAGGACCGCCAGCGCGTCCCCGGCCGGGGCGCGCCGCCGGGCGCGGTCGGGCAGCACCCAGGGGGTGGGCCCGTCGGCCGGCGGGCCGCCGCCGGCCCGCCGGGCCACCGGGTCCTCCCCGGCCCGCAGCCGGGTCCGGACGTCGCGGGCGGTGCCCGAGGAGACGCCGGTGGCCGCGGCGATCCGGCGCAGCGAGGCGTCCGGGTGCTCGCGCAGGTAGGCGGCGGCCCGGGCGCGTCCGGCCGCCGGGTCGACCGGGCGGGCGCGGCCGTCCCGGCCGACCCGGGTGGCCAACCGGGGACCGTCCTCAGTTGCACGCCCGCGGACGGCCGCCACGGTCTTCGCGGACAGGCCGGCGGCCTGCGCGATGGCGCGGTTGGACCACTGCGGATAGGCCTCCATGATCCGCCGGGCGGCGGCGGTCCGCTCCTCCGTGCGCAGCCGCAGGCCGTGGTGCAGGTTCTCCTGCACGGCACGGACGAACGCCGCCTCGTCGTCGCCGTCGAACCAGCGGACCTCGACGGTGGTCCGGCCGGCCAGGATCGCGGCGGTGAGCCGGTGCATGCCGTCCACCACGCGCATCGTGCGGCGGCAGACCAGGAGCGGCGGGAGGTCGCGTTCGGCCATCAGGGCGCGGACGTGGGCCATGTCGACCTCGCCGCTGCGCGGGGTGTCGGCGGGTGCCAGGGCCGGTACCGGGACCCAGGCGGTCTCCGGTGTCGCGGCGGCGGGCTGCGTCGTCACCCGTGCCCTCCCCGGTCGCCGCCGGCGGGCTCGCCGCACCGGCGACAGGAGGTCGGGGCACCGTTGCGCAGCCACTGCTTTCTCATGATCGTCTTCCCCCAAGTCATGCCCGGAACAGGTCGATGCGGGAGGTCGGACGGGATTCAGCAGTCGGGAACGCCGGTGGTCCGCGACCGGGTGAGGCGCGATCGGCACGCGGGGCCCGGTCGGCGCTGGCCGGGCCCTGCACGTCGTGCCGATCGAGCGCCGGCGGTCGCCCGCCGGCGCGTCCGCGCGCACCACCCCCCCTT
>NZ_JBHWBW010000842.1:0-1290 GCF_042735675.1 Kitasatospora sp. NPDC059571 | reverse complement strand
ACGCGAGGGGCCGTCCGGCACCGGGCCCACGCCCACGCGCGGCCCACCCCCGACCCCCTCGGCCGGGGCCGGCCGGGGGCGCCAGGCCCGGCGCCCGCCCGCGGCCCCGACCGCGCCGACGCCTCCGCGCAGGCCCGCGACGTCCTGGAGAGCCTGGTCTACGCCCTGTTGGAGAGCGGACGGCTGGACCGGGCGCTCGCCCTCACCGAGACCTTCCCCGCCGACGGCCCCGGCGCCCTGGACGACGCCCGGGCCGCCGCCCTGCGCACCCGGCTCGCCTGGGCCGCCGTCTCGGCCGCCCGCACCGCCGACGCGGCCGCGCAGGTGGCCCTCGTCCGCGATCTGCTCCAGCGCTTCGACGGCACCGCCCACACTCCGGCGCTGGACGTGGTCGAGTCCCGCCTGGTGCTGGGCGGCGCCACCGGCGACCCCGCCGCGGACGACCGGACGGCCGAGGCCGAACGGCTCGCCCGCCGGGCCGCCCGCCGCGCCGAACAGCACGGCCAGCCCGTGATCGCCTGCCAGGCCTGGCAGTTGCTCGCCGTGCTGGAACGCCGTCACGGCTTCGACCGGGCCGACCTCTGCCTGGAGCGGATCCTGTCCATCGCCACCCGGCACGCGCTGCCGATCTGGCGGGTCGACGCGCTGCTGCGGCTCGGCGTCAACGCGTTCATGCGCGACGGGTCCTCCAGCCGGCTGGAACAGGCCCACCGCGCCGCCCGCGAACTGGCCGCGCCGGACCTGGTGTCCAGCGCCGAGGCCACCCTCGCCATGCAGGCCGTGCTGCGCGGCGACTACCCCGCCGCCCGCGAACTGACCGGCCGCTGCCTGGAGTCCACCGCCCGCCGGCGCAACGTCGACCAGCACCAGTTCGCGCTGCTCACCCGCGCCGCGGCCGCCGCCCACCAGGGCCGCCGGGCCGAAATGGAGCGCGACCTGGCCGAGTTCGAGCGCTGGGACGATGGCGCGCAGTCACTGCAGCGCCCGCTCGTGCACGGCAACTGCCGCGCGATCTGCGCCCTCCTGGAGGAGGAACGCGACCTGGCGGCCCGGGAGCTGGACAGTGCGCTGCGGTGGGAGGAGCAGAACCCGACCGTCTTCTACCTCAACGGCCGGTTCGGGCTGCGGCTGCTGCTCCGCGCCATGGACGGGACGGCCGACCCGGCCGACCACGCGGCCGGCGCCGCCGACCACGCCGCGGCACTGGCCTGGAACCGCCAGTTCGAGCGGCTGGCGCACGCCGTCCACCTCGGCCGGGCCGGCCGCGGCGCCGAGGCCGCCGAGGCCGTC
>NZ_JBHWBW010000841.1:0-1299 GCF_042735675.1 Kitasatospora sp. NPDC059571 | reverse complement strand
GTCTCTGACGGGCTCGGTCCTGCCGGTCGCCCCCGAGGAGTTGGTGCTGCCGGCCGGGGCGGGCGGCGTCGAGCGCCCGCTGGGCGGCCTCCGCCTCGCGCAGCGCCTGCTCGGCGACCAGGACGGCCCGCTCGCGCAGCAGCCGGGCGATCTCCGTCTCCGCCTTCGCCAGCCGGGACTTCTCGGCGGTCAGCCGCCGGCCGAAGCGGGTGGCCCGCTCCTCGGCGACCTCGGCCGCGTACTGGGCGTGGGCGAGGTGGTGCTGGATGCGCTCGTGGGCGCGCAGCCGGCGGGTCGCCGCGAGCTGGAGCGCGGCCCGGGCCGCGCGGTCGCGCTGACGCAGCAACAGGCCCAGGCCGACGGCCGCGACCACGGCGGCGACACCCACCGACCTGGCAACCATCGCGTCCGGGCTGGCGACCAGCGCGGCCACCGCCGCGAGCACCAGAACGCCGATGGCGACCGGGGGCACGGAGCGGCCGAGGACGGAGGAATGACGGTGGCGTCCACGAGACATGCCAAGAAACTAGCGTGCGAATTGGGGCCCTGTCAGCCTCGACACCTAGATGGCTCTTGACAGCCCGTCGGAAATACGGGGCGCTTTCGGCCGGACACCTTCCGTTACCATGGCGGACGTCCTGCCACCCCCGCGATCCACCGCAGAGCGAGGCGTCCGTGTCCCAGGGATTCCGCGTCCGGCCGGCCGAACTGGCCGCCGCCGGACGGGCGGCCGCCGCGATCGCCGATCAGCTGCGCGCGCAGGCCCGTACCGTACTCGGCCCCGCCGACGCCGCGGTCGCCGCGCTCCCCGGCTGGCGGACGGCCGCCGCCCTCGCCGACTGCGTCGAGGCCTGGCGGCTGCTCTGCGAGCGGCTCGCCGACGAGCTCGCCGGGACCGGCTCCGGCCTGGACCGGACGGCCGACGGCTACCGGGCCGTCGACGAGGCCGTCCGGCACAGCCTCACCGCGGCGGGCTGAGGTGGACGAGGCCGCCCTCACCGCCGCCCGCACGCCGGAGCTGACCGCGGCGGCCGACGCCTACCGGGCGCTCGCCGGCGCCCTGGACGGCCTGCGCGCCGACTGGAACACGCAGACCGCGGCCCGGGTGCACGGCTCCGGCTGGCAGGGACGGGCCGCCGACCTGGCCGGCGCCGCGGTGGACCGGTCCGCCGGCCGGCTGCAGGCCGCGGCCGCCGGGCTGGCGCTCGTGGGGGAGAGCCTGCGGCAGGCCGCCGAGGCGTTCCGGCTGGCCCAGGCCGCTCTGCCCGGGGACGGCCCGGCCGCCGCGCTGGCCGAGGC
>NZ_JBHWBW010000840.1:0-1299 GCF_042735675.1 Kitasatospora sp. NPDC059571 | reverse complement strand
CGCCCGCACCGTCCGCCGACGCCTCGCCCTCCCCGGGCGGCTCACCCGCCGCCCCCCCCCCGCGCGCCGCACCGCCGACCCGCTGCGCCCCCGCCCCCGGCCCCCCCCGCGGGGGGCGGGCACCCGCACGATCCCGTCCGAACCCGCCCGCGTGTGGAGGAGAACCCGCCATGGCCCCTTCCCGGCCGTACACCACCGAGCACACCCTGACCGTCGACGCGCCGCCGCGGGCGCTGTACGACCTGGTCGCCGACGTCACCCGCTGGCCGGCCGTGTTCGGTCCCTGCGTCCACGTGCAGCACCTCGAACGCGGCGACCGCGAGGAGCGGTTCGAGATCTGGGCCCGGGTCGGCGAGAGCACCAGCAGCTGGACCTCCCGCCGCCGCCTCGACCCGGAGGCGCTGCGGGTGACCTTCGCCCAGGAGGTCAGCCGGGCGCCGATCGCCACCATGAGCGGCGAGTGGCAGTTCCTCGAGCTCGGCGACGGCCGGACCGAACTGGTGCTGCTGCACACCTTCACCGCGGTCGACGACGACCCGGCGGCGGTCCGCTGGATCACCGAGGCGCTGGACGCCAACAGCACCGCGGAACTGGCCGCGATCGCCGCCGTCGCCTCCGGCGGGCACGCCGTCGAGGACGTGGTGTTCTCCTTCACCGACACCCTGCGGCTGCCCGGCCGGGCCGCCGACGCCTACGAGTTCGTGCACCGCGCCGACCGCTGGGCCGACGCCCTGCCGCACGTGGCCCGGGTGGAGCTGACCGAGACCGCCGACGGCGTCCAGGACCTCCGGATGGACACCGTCACCGCCGACGGGTCGGCGCACAGCACCCGGTCCACCCGGATCTGCGCCGACGGCGCCTGGATCGCCTACAAGCAGCACCTCATGCCGAAGCTGCTGCTGGGCCACAGCGGCCGGTGGACCTTCACCGAGGACGCGGACGGCGCCCTCGCCACGGCCACCCACACCGTCCGCCTCGACCCGGCCGCGGTCGAGGGGGTGCTCGGCGCCGGCCGCACGCTGGCGGACGCCCGCGCGTACGTCCGCGACGCCCTGGGCCGCAACAGCCTCGCCACCCTCTCGCACGCGGCGGCGTACGCGGGCGCGCGGGGCTGAACCGGCGAGGGCCCGGACGAGCCGGGCACCGGTCGGGGGGGACCGGTGCCCGGCTCCTCGCGTGCCGCCGCGCGGGCCTTCTCGCGCCGGGCAGCGCAGCGGGGCCGGCCCCGCCCGGGGGGGGGGGGGCGGGCGGGGGGGCGGGGGGGGGGGTGGGTAGTTTTGGCGGTCGCCCCCGAACGGG
>NZ_JBHWBW010000839.1:0-1302 GCF_042735675.1 Kitasatospora sp. NPDC059571 | reverse complement strand
CGGGGCGGCGCGGCCACCGGGACCCCCCCGGGCGGGGCATGGCCCCGGGGCGCCCCCCCGGGCCGCGGGGGGCCGCCGCCCCCCACGACGGCCGCCGGCTGCAGGAGCTCATGGCCGAGGTCGCCGCCGGCGATCACGAGGCCTACCGCCAGGTCTACCGGGCCCTGCTCGGACCGGTGTTCGGGCTGGTGCGGCACGTCGTGCGGGACGCCGCACAGTCGGAGGAGGTCGCCCAGGAGGTGATGCTGGAGGTCTGGCGCCGGGCCGCCCGGTACCGTCCGGATCGCGGCGCGGTGGTGCCGTGGGTGATGACCATGGCGCACCACCGGGCGGTGGACCGGGTCCGGCAGGAGCAGAACACCGCGGACCGCGAGGAGCGAGCCGCAGCCCGTGCCCACACGACGGCCTTCGACGAGGTGGCCGAACAGGTCGAGGACCGGCTGGAGCGCGAGCGGCTGCGGCACTGCATGACGGCGCTGACCGACCTGCAGCGGCAGTCCCTCGCCCTGGCCTACTACCACGGGCTGACGTACCAGGAGGTCGCCGACCTCCTCCAGGCGCCGCTGAGCACCGTCAAGACCCGGATGCGCGACGGACTGATCCGGCTGCGCGACTGCCTGGGGGTGCAGCCGTGAACGACCCCTCGGACGTGCACACCCTCTCCGGGGCGTACGCCGCCCGCGCGCTGTGCCCGGCCGAGCGCGAGGCCTTCGAACGGCACCTCGCCCGGTGCGAGTCCTGCCGCCTGGAGGTGTCCGGCTTCACCGCCACCGTCGCCCGGCTCGGCTGCGCCCTGGCAGCCGACCCGCCCGCCGGGATGGAGGGACGCGCCCTCGCCGCCGTCCGCACGATCCGTCAGCTCCCCTCGCGCGGACGCCCCACGGACCTTCCGGCCGGCGGGGCCGTGCAGCGCCCGACCGACGGGCCCGGCCGGCGCGTCGGACGCCTCGCGCTGGCCGCCTGTCTCGCCCTGACTGCCGTCCTCGGCGGCATCGCGGTCGACCAGCACGACCGGCCCCGGCGGGCCGCGACCGAGTCGGCCCGACTGCACACCGAACTGGCCGAGTTCGGCGCCTTGCTCGCAGCACCGGACGTCCGGACGTCGACCGCACCGACCGCCGACGGGACGGGCAGCGGCACCGCGGTCTGGTCCCGGACGGGCGACCGGGCGGCCTTCCTCGCCGCCGGCCGGCCCGCGCGCCCCGCCGCCCCCCCGCCACGCGGGGCCCCGCCCCCGGAGCCCCGGGGGGCGGCCGCCCCGGCGGACCGGGCGATCAGGCCCTGAGGCCCGCGGGGCCGGCC
>NZ_JBHWBW010000838.1:0-1308 GCF_042735675.1 Kitasatospora sp. NPDC059571 | reverse complement strand
GCCGCCGCCCGGGCCGGCGCCGAACAGCGCACGCGCGCCGCCGCGGCCCTCGACCGGGCAGCCCGGCAGGTCCGCTCGGCCGCCCCGGACGCCCGCGTCCTCTACCGGACCGAGACCCTGCTCAGCGGCCTCGCGGTGAGCGCGCCCGCCTCGGCGCTGCCCCGGCTGGCCGCCCTGCCCGGCGTGCGCGCCGTCCACCCGATCGCCCTGAAGCAGCGCGCCAACGGCTACTCGGTGCCGCTGACCGGCGCCCCCGCGGTGTGGTCCGGGCCAGCCGGGAACACCGGCAGCGGCGTACGGATCGGCATCATCGACTCCGGCATCGACTACACCCACGCCGACTTCGGCGGCCCGGGCACCCCCGAGGCCTTCAGGGCCGTGGACGGGGCGAAGCCCGCCCCCGCCGCGCTCTTCCCGAACGCCAAGGTCACCGGCGGCCGTGACCTGGTCGGCGACGACTACAACCCCGACCCGGCCGCCGAGCACTACCAGCCCGTTCCGCGCCCGGACGCCAACCCGATCGACTGCGCGCTCAACGGCCACGGCACCCACGTGGCCGGCACCGCCGCCGGGCTTGGCGTCACCCGAGACGGCCACCCCTACCGCGGCCCGTACCGCCCCGGACTGGACCCGGCCGGCTTCCTGGTCGGCCCCGGCGAGGCGCCGGGCGCCCAGCTGTACGCGATCCGGGTGTTCGGCTGCGAGGGCTCCACGGACCAGATGGCCCAGGCCCTCGACCTGGCCGCCGACCCGAACGGCGACGGCGACCTCTCCGACCGCCTGGACGTGGTCAACCTCTCGCTCGGCAGCCCGTTCGGCAGCCCCGACGACGCCGATGCGCTGGCCGTCGACCGGCTCGCCGCGCTGGGCACCGTGGTGGTCGCCGCAGCCGGCAACGAGGGCGACGCGTACGCCATCGGCGGCAGTCCGGGCGCCGCCGCCCGGGCCGTCACCGTCGCCGCCTCGGTGGACACCCACAGCGACGCCGACGGCATCCGGGTGCTGGCCCCGGACGGCCTCGCCGGAGTGGTCCCCGGGCACTGGAGCGCGGAGTACCGCGGCTGGGACACCCAGGACGTCGCCGGCGAACTCGCGCTGCCCGCCGACCAGTCGGACGGCTGCACCGCCTTCGACGCGGCCGACGCGGCCCGGCTGAAGGGGCGGATCGCCGTCCTCGCCTGGAAGACCGGCGACGCCGACCGGGCCTGCGGCTCCGCGCCGCGGGGGGGCCGCCACCCGGTCGCCCGCGCGGAGGGCGCGCTGTTTGGGGCCGTCCTGGTCGCCGTCGGCCTGGGTGCGGGGGGCCAC
>NZ_JBHWBW010000837.1:0-1323 GCF_042735675.1 Kitasatospora sp. NPDC059571 | reverse complement strand
GATCGCCAGGCCTAACCCCAGGTGGCCCCGCCGGGGGGGGCGCGGGCGGCGGACGCGGGCGGGCGGCCGCCGCCGCTCGGTCCCGGACCAGTCCGGACCGGGCGGCGGGGCCGGGGGCGGGGCGGTCATCGGCCGGCCGGTGTCCGGGCCGCCCGACGGCCGCCCGGTGCGGCGGGTGCGGTGACGGGCATGGGGCCTCCGGCGGGCCGATCGGCGGGGTGGCGGCAGAGCCGTGGGTCCCATTGACCGGCGGCCCGCACCGGGACGCACGTCCGCGGCGGCCATCCGGGGCACCCGGCCGGGCGGCGGGCCGCCGGGCACCCGCGGGTGCGGTGGGGCGGTGTCGTAGCGTTGCCCGTGCGCGGGCGCCGCCCGCACCGCAGAGCAGCACCGGCCAGCCAGGAGGCGCCCGCGTGGACCGGCCCACCGACCCGGAGCCGAGCGGGCCGGGGCCCGCGGCGGACCGCCGGCGCGACCCCCGTTCGGACGCCGCCGACCCGCCGCAGGGCCCGTACGTCGCCGGGGTGGACGTCGGCGGGACGGGCGTGCGGATCGCGCTCGCCCGCCTCGCCGCGGACGGCGGGCCGGGCCCGGCCCGCCGCACCGAGGTGGCCGCGCCCACCCGGACGGGCCCGCGCGGCATCGACGCCGCCGCCCTGCTGGACACCCTGCTGCCCGCCCTCGACGCGCTGCTCGCCGAGGCCGGCGCCCCGGCCGTCACCGCGCTGGCCGTCGGCGCCACCGGCATGGCGACCCTCGGCGCCGACCTCGCAGACCTGCTGCCCGCCCCGCTCGCGGAGCGCTCCGGCGCCCGCCGCCTGGTGCTGGCCGCGGACGCCGTCACCGCCTACGCCGGTGCGCTCGGGGCCCGCCCGGGCGTCGTGGTCGCGGCGGGCACCGGCATGATCGCCCTCGGCACCGACCTGGCCACCGGCTGGCGGCGGGCCGACGGCTGGGGCCATCTGCTCGGCGACTGCGGCGGCGGGGCCTGGATCGGCCGGGCCGCGGTGGACGCGGCGCTGCGCGCCCACGACGGCCGGACGGGCGGCTCACCGGCGCTGCTCGCCCGGGTGGTCGACCGGTTCGGGCCGGCCACCGCACTGCCCGCCGCACTGCAGCTCCGGCCCGACCGGGCGGCGCTGCTGGCCTCCCTGGCCCCCGCGGTCGCCGACTGCGCGGCGACGGGGGACCGGGTCGCGGCCGCCGTGCGGGAGCGGGCCGCCGAGGAGATCGCCGAGACGGCGGGCGCGGGCGCGCCCCCCCCCACCCCGCCCCCCCGGGGGCGCCACCCCGCGCGCGCGGCCGGCACGCCCCCCGGGGGGC
>NZ_JBHWBW010000836.1:0-1324 GCF_042735675.1 Kitasatospora sp. NPDC059571 | reverse complement strand
GACCCGGATTACTCCGGGTCGGGCAGTCGCATGTCAGGTCGCTTCTCAGCCCTGGATCGAGTCCACGGTGCCGTTCTCCTTGTGCGAGCCATGGCCGTCCGCGCCGACGCTGATGGCGCGCAGGGTCCGGACGCTCCCGGTCCGCCACCAGATGTCGATTGTCTGGGTGCTGCTGCAGACGTTGTGGTAGTAGACGGTCGCCGAGACATTGCCGTCCGACCACGACCAGTTGAAGCAGCCCGACGTCCCGCTGTGGTACGAACGCGGCGACACCTCGGCGGCACCGGCGGCCCCGCTGGTCCCGAGGATCGACGCGGCGGCGATCGCGGCCACTGCGGCGGTCTTTGCCGTGCGACGCATGTGAATTCCCCCCATATTGTTTTTCAATTACCGTGGCGACAGGTGCGAGAACATTGCTGTGCAGCGGGTGTTCCGAGGTCGATCGTAAGCGCACCCTCGCTTTCCGGGCAAGCGGCTATCGGGTGCCCGGAAAAGCGGAATTCATATTCCGGATTATTTGACGGCGAACCATTTGGGGTGCTAGGCGGTGCGCGTTCGCCGTGCCCGGCCCGTGCGGTCGGCGTGTCGAGCGGCGTGCGAGCAGGGCCGGAGCCTGCGGCGAGCGCCGCGGCAAGGATGGGGAGCGACCCCTCCGGCCGGTAAGGTCGGACAGTGCGGCCGACCGGTCGGCGTCCCGCGGCTGGGGCGGCCGGGCCGGTGCGTGCCGGCCCAGCGGACCGAAGGAATCCTCCAGTGACCACCCAGGACACGCCCCTCGCCGAGCTGCTCTCCAGCCGGATCAAGGACGTCCCCGACTATCCGAAGCCCGGCGTGCTGTTCAAGGACATCGCGCCGCTGCTCGCCGACGCCGAGGCCTTCGGCGCGCTCACCCGGGCGCTGGCCGACCGTGCGGCCGCGCTCGGCGCGACCAAGGTGGTCGGCCTGGAGGCCCGCGGCTTCGTGCTCGCGGCGCCGGCCGCGGTCGCGGCCGGCCTCGGCTTCGTGCCGATCCGCAAGCAGGGCAAACTGCCGGGAGAGGTCTTCGCGCGCTCCTACGACCTGGAGTACGGCTCGGCCACCCTCGAGGTGCAGTGCGACGCCTTCGCGCCGGGCGAGCGCGTCCTGGTGGTCGACGACGTGCTGGCCACCGGCGGCACCCTGGGCGCCTCGCTCGACCTGGTCCGCGAGGCCGGTGCGGAGCTGGCCGGCGTGGTCGTACTGATGGAGCTGGGCTTCCTGCCCGGCCGCGAGCGGCTGACCCCGCACCTCGCCGGGGCCCCGCTGGAGGCGCTGGTCACGGTCTGAGCCGGGTACGGACCACACC
>NZ_JBHWBW010000835.1:0-1332 GCF_042735675.1 Kitasatospora sp. NPDC059571 | reverse complement strand
GTCCCGCCGTCACGGCGGGACCGGGCCTCGCCCGTTCCCCGCCCGCTCCCCCCGCGGACCGATGATCCGTCAGGTCGCTACCGTATGGGGCGTCACGCCGCGTCCGAGGGGGAGCCACCGCATGCCGACCGATCAACTGCCGCCCGTCTTCCAGCCCCTGCTCCCGGACGACCCGCGCGAGGTGGGCGGCTACCGGCTGTACGCCAGACTCGGCGCCGGCGGGATGGGCCGGGTCTACCTCTCCTCCACGCCGGGCGGCCGGCCGGTCGCGCTGAAGGTGGTGCGCCCGGAGTTCGCGGAGGACCCGGAGTTCCGGCGCCGGTTCGCCCAGGAGGTGTCGAACGCCCAGCGGATCCACGGCCTCTACACCGCCCAGGTGATCGACTCCGGTCTGGACGCGGACGCGCCGTGGCTGGTCACCGCGTACGTGCCGGGCCCGTCGCTGCAGCAGGTGGTGCGGGAGCACGGCGCGCTGCCGGTGCGCACCGTGCTGCTGCTGGCCGGCGGCGTCGCGGAGGCGCTCCAGGCGATCCACGGCGTGGGGGTGGTGCACCGCGACCTCAAGCCGGCCAACGTGCTGGTCGCCGCGGACGGGCCGCGGGTGATCGACTTCGGCATCGCCCGGGCCGCCGACGCCACCGCGCTCACCGGCACCGGCTTCCGGATCGGCTCGCCCGCCTTCATGTCGCCCGAGCAGGCACAGGGCAGGCCGGTCACCGAGGCCACCGACGTCTTCGCGCTGGGCGCCCTCGCGGCGTACGTCGCCGGCGGTGTCCCGCCGTTCGGCGAGGGCCCGGAGACGGCCGTGCTCTACCGGGTGGTGCACGAGGAGCCCGACCTGTCCGCCGTCCCGGCCGAGCTGCGGGAGCTGGTCGGGCGGTGCCTGGCCAAGGACCCGGCGGCGCGCCCCGGACCGGCCGAGGTCATCGCGGCCGCGCGCAGCCACCCGGCGGTCGGCGGGCAGCTGCGGTTCGGCGACGACTGGCTCCCCGCGCAGGTCGGCACCGAGCTCACCCGGCGCGCGGACCTGCCGAGGACGCCGCCCACCCCGCTGCCGGTGCCGCCCGCCGCAGCGCCGACGCCCACCGCCGCGGCCACGGTGCCCTCGGTCGGGACCGGACCGGCGGCACCGCCGCAGCACCACCCGGCGCCCGGTGCGGTGCCGCCGCCGCTCGGCGCGTTCGGCCCGCCGCAGCCGGTCGGCACCCCGACCGTGCCGGTGGCCGCCGGCCACCCGTACCCGGGCCCGCCGACCGCCGCACCGGCCGTGCCGGTGCCGGCCGGCCGGGGCGTCTCCTGGCGGACGCTGCTGACCGTCGCACTGGCGACGGC
>NZ_JBHWBW010000834.1:0-1336 GCF_042735675.1 Kitasatospora sp. NPDC059571 | reverse complement strand
CGCATGCGGGGAGCCGCAGGCCACCCGGGGTACCGGCGGCGCGGGCCGGATGCCTAGGATGACGCCCGTTCAGGCCCGGCCGCCGGGCCGGGCGCGGGGAGGGGGAACCGTGTTCGGGATCATCAGGCCGTGCCGTCACAGCCTGTCGGAGGGGCTGCGCAGCTCCTGGCTGGCGCATCTGTGCGGGCTCTGTCTGGCGCTGCGGGACGACCACGGGCAGTTGGCGCGGACGGCCACCAACTACGACGGGCTGATCGTGTCGGTGCTGGTCGAGGCGCAGGGTCCGCGGTCGGCGGGCGGCCGCCGTACGGCGGGGCCGTGCCCGCTGCGCGGGATGCGCACCGCCCGGGTGGCGCAGGGCGAGGGGGCCCGGCTGGCCGCGGCGGTCTCGCTGGCGCTGGCGTCGGTGAAGGTCCGCGACCATGTGCTGGACGAGGACGGGGTGTTCGCGCGGCGTCCGGTGGCGGCGGGCGCCCGGGCCGTGGCCCGGCGCTGGGACCGGCAGAGCGCGGGCGGCGGTGCGGGCCTCGGGTTCGACACCGGGGTGCTGCTGGCGGCCGCGGAGCGGCAGGAGGGGCTGGAGCTCGCGGCCGGGCCCGGGTCGTCGGTGCTGCTGGTGACCGAGCCGACGGAGACGGCGACCGCGGCGGCGTTCGCGCACACCGCCGTGCTGGCCGGGCGGCCCGGCAACGCGGGCCCGCTGGCCGAGGCGGGCCGGCTGTTCGGTCGGCTCGCGCACCTGCTCGACGCGGCGGAGGACCAGTCCGCCGACGCGGCGGCCGGGCGGTGGAACCCGCTGACGGTGACCGGGACGGGGCGTTCCGAGGTGGAACGGCTCTGCCGGGACGCGGTGCACGGCATCCGGCTGGCGCTCAAGGACGTGGAGTTCACCGACCGGGCGCTGGTGCACCGGCTGCTGGCGCACGAGCCGGGTCTGGCGGTGGACCGGGTGTTCGGGCACGGCCCGGGCTGCGCGAGCGGCACGCACGGAGGCCACGGCGAGCACGGAGACCACGGCGGCCACGGTGGGCGGCCGGGCGGCCCCCTGGTCGGAGAGCCGCCGGTCACACCGCGGCCGCCGCGCTCGCCGCTGGCGGGCTGCGCGGTGTGGGCGGTGATGGCCTGCACGTGCCAGCTGGTCTGCTGCGAGCACGACGACCCGTTCAGCCGGCGCCGGCGCGAGGGCTGGTGCCAGCGGAACTGCGACTGCGACTGCTGCGATGCGTGCGACTGCTGCGACGGTTGTGACGGCTGCGACTGTGACTGCTGCAACGGTTGTGACGGGTGCGACTGCTGCGACTGCGGGTGCGACTGCAGCTGACGGTCCGCCGGGTCC
>NZ_JBHWBW010000833.1:0-1346 GCF_042735675.1 Kitasatospora sp. NPDC059571 | reverse complement strand
GGGGGGGTGCACACCCGCCGCGGGGGGGCGGGCGCCCGCGCCGGGCCCCGTCGCCGGCCGCGGGCGCGCCGGCCGCCGCACGCCCGGGCCGCCTGGTGCGGCCGGGGCGCATCGGCGTTCCCGGGGCCCGGAGGCCGGGCAGGCTCGGTCACGGGCGGCCGAGGGCCGGGCGCGGGCACGCCCCGCGGCCCGGGCCGGCCCCGGTCACCAGCTGCGGACCTGCCGAATGATCTTGCGGCGCAGCCGGACCGTCCGGCTGCCGTCCGGATAGAGCCGCAGGCGGTCCAGCTCCCAGTTGCCGTACTCGGCGTGGTCGGTCAGCAGCTGCCGTGCCGCGTTGCGGCTCGTGCCGCGCGGCAGGCGCAGCGACTGGTACTCGTACTCGGGTTGCCGGACCAGCTTGGGTGGGGTCAAGTCTTCCTCCTGCCTCGTGCCATCCGCCTGACCGCAAGCCTACGACCTGCCGCCGACGGGCCGCCCGGTCCGCCGGAGGGGGCGCTCCGGGGGCGGCCGTCCCCCGGGGCCGACTGACACGCGATCAGTTCCGGTACCCGGATGCGATACCCCCGGGCGGCCCCGGTGAAGCGGGAACCGGCTGTTCCGGACACATCCGAGTGGCACAGAACACCGCGGACCGGACATCAGGGTGGAACTTGTCGTGAATTCGAGGGCGTACGCGACAACCCCTGTGCGTATCGTCACCGGGTGGGGATAGCGTCTGCACCATGTCTGATGCCGCGCAGCTCACCATCAATGAGGTACGGGCCGCCGCCGAGGCGGTCAAGGCCGCGATCGACCGCCACCTGGAGGCGGTCGTCGGCACCACCGAGGAGGGCGATCCGGCCGTGGTCGCCGCCTACGAGGGGCTGGCGGCGGCAGCGATCACCTACGACCAGCTGCTCTACGAGGTCTTCGACGAGGTGACCCCCTTCGAGGTCCCCGGGGACGAGGGCTCCGGCGGGTACCACGGCCCGGAGCAGCCCGAGGCGATCAGTGTGCTGATCCGCCGCGACTACCTGGTGGCCGATCCCAAGCGGCTGCGCGAGCAGGCCGAGCGGGTGGACGACTCGCTCACCCCGGGCGGCGGCCCGTCCGGGGGCGTGAACGCGGCGATCGGGGTGCTGTTCGGGGAGTACGAGCCGGACGAGATCGCCTCGCGCTGCGAGGAGTTCGGCCTGGAGGAGGGCGACTCGACGCTCTGGGTCTCCGCCACCGAGCCGACCGATCCGGGCGAGTGGCTGCCCGAGCCCTTCGACGGCGCCGATCCGCAGCTGCTGATCTGCCGCTTCGACGTCAGCGAGGTGTACGACGACGACCCGGACGCACCGGGCGGCGGGGTCTGACCG
>NZ_JBHWBW010000832.1:0-1352 GCF_042735675.1 Kitasatospora sp. NPDC059571 | reverse complement strand
GCGCCGCCCCGGCCGGGCACCCCGGCCGCGCGGCCGTCGGAGCAGGTCGCCGGCGCCCGCAGCGCGGCTGCCAAGGGGGGTGACGACTCCTACGCCACGGGCGAGTTCACCTTCGTCGACGAGCAGGCGGAGGAGACCGAGGACGTCATCGACTGGCTGAAGTTCGCCGAGTCGCGCAGCGAGGTCCGCGCCGAGCGCCGGCGCCGGCTGCGCAACCGGCTGATCGGCCTCGCGGTCACCCTCGCGGTGCTGGCGGGCGGCGCCGGCGGCTACCTGTGGTGGACGGGCAAGCTCGGGAACCAGCCCTCGGCGGCCGCCGCCGCGGGCGGGCGCCAGGTCAACGTCGTCCACCTGCGCGACCTCCAGGGCAAGGTGACCAGCGCCCTGCTCGTCGACGACGCCTCCGGCCACAAGGGCACCGTGCTGCTGCTCCCGGACACCCTGAAGCTGCCGGCCGCCGGCGACGCCTCCTCGCCGACCGTCGGCACCGGCCTGGACCAGCTCGGCCCGTCCGGCACCCGGGACGGCCTGGCCACCGTGCTCGGTGCCCCGGTGGCCGGCACCTGGCGGCTGGACACCCCGTACCTGACCCTGCTGGTCGCCCAGCTCGGCGGCATCAAGGTCGACACCAACGCCGCCGTGCAGAGCTCCGACGGCAAGGTCTCGGTCACGGCGGGCAAGGGGACGGACCTCAACGGCCTGGCTGCCGCGCTGTACGCCACCTACCAGGCGCCGGGGGAGGGGCGGGACGCCCAGCTCGCCCGCTTCGGCCAGGTCATGGAAGCGGTGATCCGCGCGATGCCGACCGGCCTGACGGACGCCTCCGACGACGTGCACCGGATGAACGCCGTGCTCGACCCCTCGCTCCCGGAGAAGGCGCTGGCCGGCGTCCTGGCCGGGCTCGCCCAGCAGGCGAAGGACGGCCACCTGTCCACCCAGGTCCTCAAGGCCAAGGCGGACGGCACCCTCGACCAGGCCACCGCGGGCCAGCAGGTCAAGGACGTGCTCGGCGGCACGGTGCACAGCGCCAGCTCCACGACGACCACGCCGCGGGTCTCGATCGTGAACGCCTCCGGCAACGAGAAGCTGACCGAGTCCGTGCAGGTCCAGGTGATCAACGCCGGACTGGAGTCGGTGCCGAGCTCGGCCAAGGCCGGCGCCGTCCAGGCGGCGAGTGAGATCCGCTACACCGACGACGCCCGGGCCGAGGCCGCGAAGGCGCTGGCGGTCACCCTCGGGCTCAAGCCGGAGGCGGTGAAGAAGGTCACCGATCCGCAGAACGCCGACCTGGTGGTGGTCCTCGGCAAGGACTTCCCGACCCAGCCCACCCAGTAGCCGTCGCCGTCCCGTGC
>NZ_JBHWBW010000831.1:0-1356 GCF_042735675.1 Kitasatospora sp. NPDC059571 | reverse complement strand
CCGCGGCCGCGGCCCGCGCGGCCGCCCTGCACGCACACCGCCTCGCCCAGCAGTGGGCGACCGATCAGGGCCCGGCCGACGCCCGGCTGGTGGTCCTGACGAGGGGTGCGGTCGCCGTCGGCGACGACGAGGACCTCACCGACCCGGTGCACGCACCGGTCTGGGGACTGCTGCGCTCCGCGCAGAGCGAGAACCCCGGCCGGATCGTCCTGGTCGACCTGGACGAGGACGCCGACTCGCTCCGCGCCCTCCCCGCCGCCCTGGCCTCCGGCGAGCCGCAACTCGCCGTCCGCCGCGGCACCGTGCAGGTGCCGCGCCTCGCCCGGGTCCCCGTCACCGCCGATCACGCCCAGGACCGGGTGGGTGCGGCGGCCTTCGACCCGGACGGCACCGTCCTGGTCACCGGCGGCACGGGCGCCCTGGGTGCGCTGGTCGCCCGCCACCTGGTCACCCGGCACGGGGTCAGGCACCTGCTGCTGACCAGCCGGCGGGGCGCCGATGCCCCCGGTGCGGCCGAGCTGGTCGCCGACCTGGCCGCGCTCGGCGCCGAGGCGACCGTGACGGCCTGCGACACCGGTGACCGGGCGGCGCTGGCCGACCTGCTCGCCGCCGTGCCGGCCGACCACCCGCTGACCGGCGTCGTCCACACCGCCGGCGTCCTGGACGACGGCGTGGTGACCGCGCTGACACCCGAACGGTTGGAGGCGGTGCTGCGGCCCAAGATCGACGCAGCCTGGCACCTGCACGAGCTGACCGCCGGGCTCGACCTCGCGGCCTTCGTGCTCTTCTCCTCCTCCGCCGGAGTACTCGGCGGGCCCGGGCAGGCCAACTACGCCGCGGGCAACGCCTTCCTGGACGCCCTGGCCCGGCACCGGAGGGCACGGGGACTGCCGGCCGTCTCGCTCGCCTGGGGCCTCTGGGCCCCGGACGGGGATGCTGCCGGCATGTCCGGCAGCCTGGACGCGGCCGACGTCGCCCGGATGTCCCGGGCCGGCTTCGCCCCGCTGCCGAGCGCCGAGGCGCTGGACCTGCTCGACCGGGCGCTCGCCCAGCCGGACGCGGTCCTCGTACCGATGCGGTTCGAGCCGGCGGCCGTCCGGGCCCAGGGCGACCCCGAGGCGGTGCCGCACCTGCTGCGCGGCCTGGTCCGGCTGCCGGCCCGTCGCCCGGCGGGCGGCCCGCGTGCGGCCGCGGCCGAGCGGGCCGGACAGCAGGTGCCCCGCACCCTCGCCGATCTGGTGATAGGTCTGCCGGACGGCGAGCCCGACCGGCTGGTGGGGGTGGCGGGGGGGGGCCCGGGCCGCGGGGGGGCCGGTCGAACGGCTCCTGCCGGCCGGCGCCCGCACGGTGCTCGAC
>NZ_JBHWBW010000830.1:0-1362 GCF_042735675.1 Kitasatospora sp. NPDC059571 | reverse complement strand
GGCCAGCAGCAGACCGGCACCCAGCAGGACGGCGGCCAGGCCGGCCGTCAGGGCCAGGGTGGCGGCCAGCCGGCCGGCGGCTTCGACGACGACGAGTTCGGCGACGGCCGGCGCGGCCGCCGCGGCCGCTACCGCGACCGCCGGGGCCGCGGCCGCCGCGAGGGCTTCGAGGGCGGCGCCCCCGAGCCGCAGATCGGCGAGGACGACGTCCTGATCCCGGTCGCGGGCATCCTCGACATCCTCGACAACTACGCGTTCGTCCGGACCTCCGGCTACCTGCCGGGCCAGAACGACGTCTACGTCTCGCTCGCCCAGGTGCGCAAGCACGGCCTGCGCAAGGGTGACGCCATCACCGGTGCGGTGCGCCAGCCGCGCGACGGCGAGCGCCGCGAGAAGTTCAACGCCATGGTGCGTCTGGACTCCGTCAACGGCATGGACCCGGACGGTGCCCGCAACCGCGCCGAGTTCGGCAAGCTCACCCCGCTGTACCCGCAGGAGCGGCTGCGCCTGGAGACCGACCCGGGCATCCTGACCACCCGGATCATCGACCTCGTGTCGCCGATCGGCAAGGGCCAGCGCGGTCTGATCGTCGCCCCGCCGAAGACCGGCAAGACGATGATCATGCAGGCGATCGCCAACGCGATCACCCACAACAACCCCGAGTGCCACCTGATGGTCGTCCTGGTCGACGAGCGTCCGGAAGAGGTCACCGACATGCAGCGGTCGGTCAAGGGCGAGGTCATCTCCGCGACCTTCGACCGCCCGGCCGAGGACCACACCACCGTCGCCGAGCTCGCCATCGAGCGGGCCAAGCGCCTGGTGGAGCTGGGCCACGACGTGGTGATCCTGCTGGACTCCATCACCCGCCTGGGCCGCGCCTACAACCTGGCGGCGCCGGCCTCCGGCCGCATCCTGTCCGGCGGTGTCGACTCGACCGCGCTCTACCCGCCGAAGAAGTTCTTCGGCGCCGCGCGCAACATCGAGAACGGCGGCTCGCTGACCATCCTCGCCACCGCCCTGGTGGAGACCGGCTCCCGCGCCGACGAGGTGGTCTTCGAGGAGTTCAAGGGCACCGGCAACATGGAGCTCAAGCTCGACCGCAAGCTCTCCGACAAGCGGATCTTCCCGGCGGTGGACGTCGACGCGTCCTCCACCCGCAAGGAGGAGATCCTGCTCGGCAACGAGGAGCTGGCGATCGTCTGGAAGCTCCGCCGGGTGCTGCACGCACTCGACCAGCAGCAGGCCATCGAGCTGCTCCTGGACCGGATGAAGAAGACCAGCAGCAACGCCGAGTTCCTGATGCAGATCGCCAAGACCGCACAGGGATCCGGCGACTGACCGAGGCTGTACGTTGGGTCTTGT
>NZ_JBHWBW010000829.1:0-1365 GCF_042735675.1 Kitasatospora sp. NPDC059571 | reverse complement strand
GCCCCGCCGGCCCCCCCCCCCGTCCCCCAGATTGGGGTCGGGGGGGGGGGGGGGGGGGGGGGGGGGGCGGGGGGGGGGCCCCCCCCGGGGGGGGGGCGCCCCGCTCGGGTCCGGCGGTCCGGTCGGGACCGGGTCCGGTCAGTACCAGTGGTGGGCCTGCCAGAACGCCCAGGCGCCGCACGGGCTGCCGTACCGGGTGTTCATGTAGTTCAGGCCCCACTTGATCTGGGTGGCCGCACTGTCGCGCCAGTCGGCGCCGGCCGAGGCCAGCTTGGTCGCGGGGAGGGCCTGGACGAGCCCGTACGCGCCGGAGGACCGGTTGACCGCGTGGACGTTCCAGCTGCTCTCGTGGAAGACGATGTTGCTGAAGCAGCCGAGCTGGCCGGCGGGCACCATCTGCGCGGCGATCTGCTGCGGGGTGCCGGTCGGAGCGGCGGGCTTGGCGGGCTTCAGTGCCTGGCGCTGCTGCGACCGGGAGGCGGCCTGGGCCTGGGCCTGGGCCTTCGCCCGGGCATCCGCGTCGGCCTTCGCCTTCGCGTCCGCGGCGGCCTTGGCGTCCGCATCCGCCTTCGCCTTGGCGTCGGCCGCGGCCTTGGCGTCCGCGGCGGCCTTGGCCTGCACGTCGGCGGCGGCCTTGGCCAGTGCGTCGGCCTTGGCGCGGGCGTCCGCGTCGGCCTGGGCGCCGCCGGTCTGCGCATCCGCGGCGGCACGGGCGGTGGCCAGCTGCTGGGCGATGGTGGCGCCGGGGGCGGGTGCGGCAGCGGCGGCGGCCGCGGGCGGGGTCGCGGCAGCGGCGGAGGAGTCCTGCGGCAGAGCCAGCGCGAGGGTCGCCGTACCGGCGACCGCGAACGCGGCGACCCCGGTGACCAGGGCGTTGCGGCGGTGGCGGGGCGGTAGATTCGTGGGCAGCAGCGGCATGGCGGGTGACAACCTCTTCCGTCGGACGGGGCCGATTCCGGGCACACGGATGCCGCGCAGCGTGTTCGGGGGAACCGTCCGCGGGGCCGTGCGGGCGGCCTGGGCGCACCGGCCGACGGGCCGGAGCGGTCGCGGCGTGCGGCGGGATTCCGGGCCGCGCCGCCCTGCGACCGGCTCATTCTTGACAGACCCGCGGAGCGGCGGCAACGACCTCCGCTACGACGACCGGTCGTAGACTTGCCGACGCGCCCGGTCGACGGCCGGGCGCTTCGGCGTGGTTTACCCGCTGGGCCACCGGGGCAAACCCCGACCCCGGAATCGGGCCCGGAATCCGGGCTGACCAGCGGATATTTCGCCCCGCGGGGCCGCGGGCCGGCCGGGGGGGGGGTGACCAAGACCCCCCCCCCGCCCCGTCGCGAGGTGGTGTGTGGGGGGGTGTGGGTGTCT
>NZ_JBHWBW010000828.1:0-1368 GCF_042735675.1 Kitasatospora sp. NPDC059571 | reverse complement strand
CAACGGCACCGGCACCGACACCGCCGCCGACAGCGGCGCCGCGGGAGCCTCCACCGCATCAGCGGGCGACTCCACCGCCGGGGCCTGCTCCAGGACGGCGTGCGCGTTGGTTCCGCTGAAGCCGAAGGACGAGACACCGGCCCGGCGCGGCTCGCCGGTCTCGGGCCAGACCGTGTCCTCGGTGAGGACGCGGACGGCGCCGGCGGCCCAGTCGACGTGCGGGGAGGGCCGGTCGGCGTGGAGGGTGCGGGGCAGCACGCCGTGCTGCATCGCCATGACCATCTTGATGACGCCCGCGACGCCGGCCGCGGCCTGGGTGTGGGCCAGGTTGGATTTCACCGAGCCGAGCAGCAGCGGCCGGTCCTCGGGGCGGTCCTGGCCGTAGGTGGCGATGAGCGCCTGGGCCTCGATGGGGTCGCCGAGGCGGGTGCCCGTTCCGTGCGCCTCGACGGCGTCGACCTGCTGGGCGGTCAGGCGGGCGTTCTCGAGTGCCTGCTTGATGACACGCTGCTGGGACGGACCGTTCGGCGCAGTGAGGCCGTTGGACGCGCCGTCCTGGTTGACGGCGGTGCCACGGACGACGGCCAGCACGGGGTGGCCGTTGCGCCGTGCGTCGGACAGCCGCTCCAGGAGCAGCATGCCCACCCCTTCGCCCCAGCCGGTACCGTCCGCGTCGGCGGAGAACGCCTTGCAGCGGCCGTCCATGGCCAGGCCGCGCTGGCGGCTGAAGTCGACGAACGCCTCGGGGGTGGACATCACGGTCACACCGCCGGCCAGGGCGAGCGTGGACTCCCCGCTGCGCAGCGACTGCACGGCGAGGTGCAGGGCGACCAGGGAGGACGAGCAGGCCGTGTCGATCGTGACGGCCGGGCCCTCCAGGGCCAGCGCATAGGCGACCCGGCCGGAGGCGATGCTCGCGGAGCTGCCGGTGCCGAGGAATGCCTCGACGCCCTCCGGCACGGAGTGCAGGCGGGCGGCGTAGTTGTGGTAGATCACGCCGGCGAAAACGCCGGTGCGGCTGCCGCGCAGCGCGGCCGGGTCGATTCCGGCGCGCTCGAATGCCTCCCAGGAGGTTTCGAGCAGCAGGCGCTGCTGCGGGTCCATCGCCATCGCCTCGCGCGGCGATATTCCGAAGAATCCGGGGTCGAACTCGGTGGCTCCGTGCAGGAAGCCGCCCTCGGCGACGTACGAGGTGCCGGGGTTGTCCGGGTCGGGGTGGTAGATCGCGGTGAGGTCCCAGCCGCGGTTGACGGGGAATCCGTCAACCGCGTCGCGGCCCGCGCTGACGAGCTGGCAGAGCTCCTCGGGGGTGTGGACGGTACCGGGGTAGCGGCCCCTCATTCCGATGTTCGCGAAGGGCTCGGGGTC
>NZ_JBHWBW010000827.1:0-1373 GCF_042735675.1 Kitasatospora sp. NPDC059571 | reverse complement strand
CCTCTGACGATCCGGCAGCCACGGGCGCTCGCGGACCCCGACCGATCCGTTCACGGCGCCCACGGCCGGTCCGCTACGAGCGCCGACCGGCCGGGTCAGGAAGTGCTGCCGAACCTTGTCGGTGACGACCCGCCGTGGCGTGGTCCTCACGTCGTTCCTGATGCGGGTGTCCGGCTCAGAGCGTCTCGCTCGCCGCGAACGCCCCGATCAGACCTGAGCGGGCCAGCACTCGGACGAGGGCCGACCGGTCCAACGGACCGTCATAGCGGTTGGTCCCGCCCAGCCTTTCCAGCAGCCCCTGCGGTTCCAGCCGGTACGCTTCCGCGTCCGACAGGAGGCTGTCCGCGCTCGTCCCCTCCGGGTCGTCGTGCAGGTGGTTCGTCAGTTCGCCCAGGACCTCGCTGCGGTCGATGAAGTGGCTCATGCCGCAGTCCAGACCGTCGTCGTCGAGGTCGTCAGGGTACGGAGCCCGGGCCCAGGTGCCGTTCTCGTACCAGTAGACGCAGCCGATCTCGTGCCCTTCGAGTCGGTCCCGCAGTTCCTCGTACGGCAGCCACTCCGGTCCGCCCGCCAGCACGTCGATCGGCGGCTCGTGCCACTTGACCTCGCTCGCCTCGTCCTCGCCGTAGAGCACGAACCGGCCGTCGCCCTGCCGGGACATGACCCACCAGGTGCAGCCGCAGTCGTCCCAGTGGAGGCCCTCGTCATCGATCCACCGGCCGGTCCGGTGGCGCGGCGGACGCTCCTCGCCCTCGGTGGTCGCCTCGAGGGCGGCGAGCAGCGCCCAGCGCGCCCACAACTCCTCGGCCGGCGGAAGGTCCTCCGGCAGTCCTGGCCGGTGAACGGTCATGTGAGCCCCCGTACGCGCGTTCCGATGGTGATCGCCGCAACGATACGGTTCGCGACCGACACGACCGTCCCGGGAGCCGTACGGCTGTGCCCGGTCGGGCTGTCGCGGTCACTGAACGACTCGATGCCCGGGGCGGCCCCGTTGATGCCGGCCGGTCATCGGATCACCGGGAGTCGTCGTGCCCGAGACCGCGGTCGGGCGCGCTCATGTCGCCCGTCCTGGGGGTGCCGGCCGCGAGCCCGTAGCGCAGGTACACGGCGCCCAGAGGACCGGCCACCGGCGGTTCGAGGAGCGTGAGGTTCGTGGGCACCGTGCCACCGTCGAACACCTTCTTCCCGACGCCGAGCGTGATCGGGTGGACCCAGAGGTCCAGGCGGTCGAAGAGCTTCTCCCGAAGGAGGGTCTGCACCAGGTCCAGGCTCCCGACGACCCTAATCCGTAGTGAAGGCGGCTCCAGAGCGTCTCGGTCGGGGCTTCGGGGGCTGCCTGATCTGACGGACACCTTCCTTACTCCTGGCCCGGC
>NZ_JBHWBW010000826.1:0-1384 GCF_042735675.1 Kitasatospora sp. NPDC059571 | reverse complement strand
GGGTCTGTAAAAAGAACGGTGTAACTCCCGATCAAGGAAGTAGCACCTGATGACAGACGTGACCGTCTCGGCCGAGGCCGTGGAGGCCGCACGGCCGGCGGAGTTGCAGCCGGACGCCCTGGACGACCAGTTGATCGGGCAACTGGTCGACCGGGCCCGCGCAAGCGGGCTCCAGCTCACCGGCTCCGGAGGCCTGCTCCAGCAGCTGACGAAGAAGCTCCTCGAATCCGCCCTCGAAGGCGAGATGACCGACCACCTCGGCTACGAGAAGCACGATCCGGCCGGGGCCGGCAGCGGCAACTCCCGTAACGGCATCCGCTCGAAGACTGTGCTGACCGAGGTCGGCCCGGTCGAGATCGATGTTCCCCGCGACCGCGAGGGCTCGTTCGAGCCGCAGCTCGTCCGCAAGCGCCAGCGGCGCCTGTCCGGGGTCGACGAGATGGTGCTCTCGCTGTCCGCCCGCGGCCTGACACACGGTGAGATCTCCGCTCACCTGGCCGATGTCTACGGCGCGGAAGTGTCGAAGCAGACGATCTCAACGATCACCGACCAGGTCGTCGAGGGCATGTCCGAGTGGCAGAACCGCCCGCTCGACCCGGTCTATCCGGTGGTGTTCATCGACTGCGTGCACGTGAAGCTCCGCGACGGCCAGGTCGCCAACCGGCCGATCTACGTTGCCCTCGCGGTCACCGTCGAGGGCACCCGCGAGATCCTCGGGCTCTGGGCCGGTGACGGCGGTGAGGGCGCCAAGTACTGGCTCCACGTGCTCACCGAGATCAAGAACCGCGGCGTCGCCGACGTCTGCATGGTCGTCTGCGACGGGCTCAAGGGCCTGCCGGACGCGATCGCCGCGGTCTGGCCGCAGGCCGTCACCCAGACCTGCATCGTCCACCTGATCCGGGCCTCGTTCCGCTACGCGGCCCGCCAGGACTGGGACAAGATCTCCAAGGCCCTCAAGCCCGTCTACACGGCTCCGACCGAGGACGCCGCGCTGGAGCGGTTCGTGGAGTTCACCGAGGCCTGGGGGAAGAAGTATCCGGCGATCGTGCGGCTCTGGGAGAACGCCTGGGCGGAGTTCGTGCCGTTCCTGAGCTTCGACGTCGAGGTCCGGCGGGTCATCTGCACCACGAACGCGATCGAGTCCGTGAACGCGCGGATCCGCAAGGCCGTCCGCTCGCGCGGGCACTTCCCGAACGAGCAGGCGGCCCTGAAGTGCGTCTACATGGCGATCATGTCCCTCGACCCGACCGGAGCCGGACGCAAACGCTGGATGACCCGTTGGAAGGCCGCGCTCAACGCCTTCGAGATCGCCTTCGACGGCCGACTCTCCATCGGCCGCCGCTAACTCAACCCACCCGAGTTACACCGTTCAATGGACAGACCC
>NZ_JBHWBW010000825.1:0-1415 GCF_042735675.1 Kitasatospora sp. NPDC059571 | reverse complement strand
GCCCCCGCGCGGCCGCGCCGGCTGGGGTGCGGCCGGCCCCGCACCCCCCGGGCGACCGGCCGGTCCGGCGCTGCCGCCGGCTCCGTCCGCGGGCCGCCGGGCGGGGTCGCCGGCAGGGTCGGCCTTCGAGGGTGCGGTCACCGGTCTGCCCTCCGGCGGCTGCCGCGTCGAAAAAGGCACATAAGCAAATAATCCGGGACACGGCGAAGGTTTGCCTCTTCACGGAGCGCAACGGGTGATCTTGGGAGCATGTGGCCCATGACGCAGCTGATGGGCCGTCCGATCCTGGTCCTGCCGGAGGACGTGGGCTCCCGCTCGGTCCTCGCCGACGTTCTCGCCGGTGCCCGGACGGCGCTGCTGGCGCTCGCGGTGATCGCCGTTCCCGTGCTCGGCCTGTGGGTGCTCACCCCGTACCCGGACGTCACCGCGGCGGGTGCGCTGCGGCTGGCCTGCGCACTCTGGCTGCTCGGCCACGCCGCGCCGCTCACCCGGGGGCCCGCCGGGGTGCCGTTCACCCTGACGCCGCTGCTGCTGACCTCGGTCACGCTCCTCCTGCTGCGCCGCGCGGGGGCCCGGGCGGCCCGGTCCGGGCGGCCGTCGGGCCGCCGGGCGCGGGGGGCGTCCTGGCGGGCGGTGCTCGGCGTCGGCGCGGGCTATCTCGGCGTCGGCGCGCTGGCCGTCGCGGACTGCGCCGGGGCCCAGGCGTTCCTGCGCGCCCGCGCCGTGCCGGACCTGGTCGCGGTGGCCGCGGTGGCCGGAGCCGGCCTCGCCTGGGGCGCCTGCGCGGCGACCGGCCTGCCGAGGCTCGCCCTGCCGGCGGCGCTCACCGCCCTGGCCGGCCGCCGACCGGCTCCGGCGGACACCGGCGACGCGTACCAGGGGGACGGCACCGGGCCCGCCGGGGTGGCGCCCGTCGTTGCCGGCGCCGCCTCGGCGGGCCTGCTCGGCCTGGTCGCCGGGGGCGGGGTGCTGCTGCTCGCGGCGATCGCGGCCGGCCGGGCGGGGGAGTCGGCCGCGGCGCTCGCCGACGGTCCGGCCGGTCTGCTGGGGGTGCTGCTGGCCTGTGCCCTGCTGCTGCCCAACGCGGTCGTCTGGGCGGCCGCGTACGCGCTCGGCCCGGGTTTCGCGGTCGGTGCCGATGTGCTGGCCTCACCGCTGGGCGGGCGCTCGGGCCCGATGCCGGACTTCCCCTTGCTGGCCCTGCTGCCGGACCCGGGTCCGGCCGCCGGGCCCGGCTGGCGCCTGGTGGTGGGGGTCCTGCCGCTGCTGGCCGGAGCGGTGCCCGCGCTGCTGCTCGGCCGGGCCGCGGCCGGGGTCGCCCGGCGGCCCCGCCATGCCGGGCCGGCCGCTCCCTGGCGGGCCGGTACGGGCGTGCTGGCCGCCGCCGCGACCGCGCTCGCCACCGGTGCGGCGGG
>NZ_JBHWBW010000824.1:0-1431 GCF_042735675.1 Kitasatospora sp. NPDC059571 | reverse complement strand
AGCGACACGACCGTGCGGAGGGCCTCGCCGCTGCGCATCTGCGCGATCGCCTCGTTGACGTCCTCCAGCGGCACCCGGTGGGTGACCAGCCCGGCCAGGTCGAGGCGGCCGGCCCGCCACAGCTCGATCACCCGGGCCGCGGTGCGGGCGACGTCGCCGCCGCCGTACAGGGAGGTCAGGATCCGCTTCTCGTTGAAGAAGAGCTCGCCGAGGCTGAACGCCACGGTGTCGTCCTTCGCACCGGCACCGACCACCACCACCGCACCGCCGCGGCGCGCCGCGTCGTACGCGGCCCGCACCGTCCGGGCGGTGCCGACCGCCTCCACCACGTAGTCGTAGCCGCCGGCCGGCAGGCCGCGGGCGGCGGACTTGAGCTCCTCGGGGGCGATCGCGTCGGTGGCGCCGAACGCCAGCGCCCGCCCGCGCCGGGACGCCACCGGGTCGACCGCGGTGATCCGGGCCGCACCACTGATCACGGCCGCCTGGACGGCCGCCGCCCCCACGCCGCCCGCGCCGAGCACCGCGACCGAGGCGCCCGGCTCGACCCGGGCGGTGTTCACCACCGCGCCGAAGCCGGTGGTGACCCCGCAGCCGACCAGCGCCGCCAGCTCGAACGGTAGGTCGGCGGGCACCTTCAGCACGGCGTCGGCGGCGACCACCACCTCCTCGGCGAACGCGCCGGTGCTGTAGAAGCCGTACGCGGCCCGGCCGTCCCCGCCGAGCCGGAAGCCGGGCACCGTAAGGCGGCGCAGGCTCGCCGTGCACAGGTGGCTCTCGCCGCGCAGGCAGAGCGGGCAGGTGCCGCACGGCGGCATCCAGCAGAGCACCACCCGGTCGCCGGCGGCCAGGCCGGTCACCCCGGGCCCCACCTCGACGACCTCGCCCGCGCCCTCGTGGCCCGGCACGAACGGCGCGGGCTGCGGCAGCACCCCGGCCATCGCGGACAGGTCCGAGTGGCACAGCCCCGCCGCACGCATCCGCACCCGGACCGTGCCCGGGCCGAAGCCGACCGCCTCCACGTCGTCCCGGACCTCCAGCACGTCCTGTCCGGTCTCGTGCAGGATCGCTGCGCGCATGGGCTGCTCCCGTCTCCTCGTACCCGCCCCGTCACCGCTCTCCGCGGCGCCCACGAGCGTACGGTCGCCCCGCGCACGGGGGTACCGGACGTTCGTCACGCCGCCGACCTGGGGATCGGCCGGCACCCTACCCTCGGGTAGGGTCCGCTGCACCGTTCCGTCCGCCCGCCCAGCAGGGAGTACGCACCATGACCGACCTCCACCACCCGGACGCCGTGTCCGGCACCCGCCCGGAGCCGGAGGTCCTGGCGGCGTTCGAGTCGGCGGCCGGGTTCATGCCCGTCGACGAGGGGCTGGCGCTGTTCGCGGCCGGGGTGGAAGCCGCCGGGCGGGCGGGGCGGCCGGTGGTGGAGAT
>NZ_JBHWBW010000823.1:0-1436 GCF_042735675.1 Kitasatospora sp. NPDC059571 | reverse complement strand
CTCCGCAAGCAGCGCGTCCTCACCAGCCAGCCCAACGGCCGCCTGGAGTTCGTCCACCCGCTGATCGGCACCTCGATCTACCTCACCATGCCGGCCGGCACCAAGACCGCCATGCACGGCATCGCGGCCGCCGCCATCGAGAACGCCGGCGGCACCCTCCTCACCGCCTCCCGCCACCTCCTGGAGGTGCACGCCGAGGGCGACGACTCGATCGTCCGCAAGCTGCGCAAGGCCGCCCAGGAGCACCTCGCGATCGGCGCCCCGGACGCCGCCAAGCGCTGCCTGGAGCGCGCCCTCAAGGAGCCGCCGGACGACGACGTGCGCGCCGAGGTGATGTACGAACTCGGCTGCTCCGCGCTGCTCACCGACCCGGTCGCCACCGTCAACCAGCTCAGGCTCGCCCTGGAGATGGAACCGGGGCTCCGCCCCGACCTGCGGGCCGACGCCACCTTCCGGCTCTCCGAGGCGCTCGCGCACTCCGGCGAGCTCACCCGCGCCGCCGAGCTCTGCCGGGAGGAGGCCGAGCGGACGGAGAGCGGGCACAGCCGACTGCGGCTGCAGGCCGCGCACTTCATGTGGGCCGCCTTCCAGCGCGACGAGGAGGACGGCCCGGACCGCTCCCGCCGGCTCAAGGAGCTCTCCGACTCGATCACCGGCACCGGCAGCGCCGAGCGCGCCGTCCTCGCCATGCGGGCCTGGGACCTGACGCTGCGCGGCGAGCCCGCCGCCCACGCCGTCGAACTCGCCGACACCGCGCTGGTCAACGGCCGGCTGCCGGGCGACCTCGGCTGGACGGGCACCACCTGGGGCTTCGAACTCCCCGCCCTGATCGGCCTCACCCTCACCTACACCGACGAACTCGCCCGCGCCGAAAGGCTGTTCTCGGACGCCATCATGGAGTTCGAGGTCGCCGGCTGGAGCGGCGCCCACCGCGGCTTCGCCTACTTCCTGATGGGCCTGGTCCGGTTCCGCCGCGGCTTCCTGCTGGAGGCCGAGGACTTCCTCCGCCGCGGCCTGCGGATCTCCGAGCGGATCGCCCCCGACCTGCCGCTCCAGTGGGACATCGTCGGCGTCCTCGCCGACACCCTGCTGGCCCGCGGCCGGGTCGACGAGGCCTGGGAGCTCGCCCGCCAGTACCACTTCGCGCCGCCGTACCACCCCACCGCGATGGTGCTGCCCGACGCCCCCACGCTCTACGGCAAGCTGCTGCTCGCCCGCGGCCTGCGGGACGAGGCCGCCGAGGAGTTCCGCAGGGTCGGCGAGCAGCTCGACGCCCGCCAGTGGCACAACACCGTGTGGGCGCCGTGGGCCGGCCACCTCGCGGGGGGGCTAGCCCCCCACCGCCCCGTCCGCGCCCGCCATTACCGGGTGGTTGGGGGGGCCCGCGCCCCCCCCCTCGGCGCCCCGGCCGCGAAGGGCGCCCCGCGGCGCCGGGC
>NZ_JBHWBW010000822.1:0-1440 GCF_042735675.1 Kitasatospora sp. NPDC059571 | reverse complement strand
GCATCCCATCGAGTCCAGTGCCACCGGCGCCGCCACCGCCGTCCGCCGGGCGGCCGCGGCGGTGGCGGCGGGCCCGCCGGCCGGGGCCCCCCCGGGCAAACCCCCGCCCCCCCGCGCCGCCGGGGCCGCCCAGCGCGCGGTGCCGTCGGCGCCCACCCCCACCGCGCGGTGCTCGAACGCGGCCCGGGTGGATGCCAGGGCGACACCGACCGCCTCGGGCGCGGTGTCCGGCGCGGTGTTCAGCAGGTCGAGCAGGCGGCCGGCCTGGCCGGCCAGCGCTCCCGCCGTACGGGCCGAGATCACCCACGGCAGACCGGAGGTGAGTGCGGCCCTCGGGGCGCTGCTGCGGTCGGCCGCGTCCACGGGCTCGGGCTCGGGGGCCTGCTCCAGGATGACGTGCGCGTTGGTCCCGCTGAACCCGAACGAGGAGACCGCCGAACGGCGCGGACGGTCGTTCTCCGGCCACGGTCGGGCCTCGGCGAGCAGCTCCACCGCGCCGGCCGACCAGTCCACGTGCGAGGTCGGCTCACCCGCGTACAGGCTCTTGGGCAGCACGCCGTGCTGCATCGCCAGCACCATCTTGATCACACCGGCCGCACCCGCCGCCGCCTGGGTGTGCCCCATGTTGGACTTCACCGAGCCGAGCCAGAGCGGACGGTCCTCCGCACGTCCCTGACCGTACGTCGCCAGCAGCGCCTGCGCCTCGATCGGGTCGCCCAGAGTGGTGCCGGTGCCGTGCGCCTCAACGGCGTCGACCTGGTCCGGCGTCAGTCCGGCGCTCGCCAGTGCCTGCTTGATCACGCGCTGCTGGGACGGCCCGTTGGGCGCCGTCAGACCGTTGGACGCGCCGTCCTGGTTGACGGCCGACCCGCGCACGATGCCGAGCACCGGGTGGCCGTTGCGGCGGGCGTCCGACAGCCGCTCGACGAGCAGCATGCCGATCCCTTCGCCCCAGCCGGTGCCGTCCGCGTCGTCCGAGAAGGCCTTGCAGCGGCCGTCCGTCGCGAGTCCGCGCTGGCGGCTGAACTCCACGAAGGTGCTCGGCGTCAGCATCACCGTGACACCGCCCGCCAGCGCCAGCGACGACTCGCCCTGCCGCAGCGACTGGCAGGCCAGGTGCAGCGCCACCAGCGAGGACGAACAGGCCGTGTCGATCGTGACGGCGGGCCCCTCCAGGCCGAAGGTGTAGGAGACCCGGCCGGAGGCGATGCTGCCCGAGGTACCGGTGCTGATCTGCCCCTCGGCCCCCTCGACCGACTGCTGGAGCACCATGGCGTAGTCGTTGTACATCACGCCGACGAAGACGCCGGTCCGGCTCCCGCGCACCGCCCGCGGATCGATGCCCGCCCGCTCGAACGCCTCCCAGGAGGTCTCCAGCAGCAGCCGCTGCTGCGGGTCCATCGACATCGCCTCACGCGGGCTGATCCCGAAGAACCCCGG
>NZ_JBHWBW010000821.1:0-1453 GCF_042735675.1 Kitasatospora sp. NPDC059571 | reverse complement strand
ACGCTTCCTAATGTCGTTGTCAAGCGGTGGCGGTGACTGGCGGTGTGACCTGGTAGCACCGTCGGTCACGGATCAGGGCCCATAGGACGTTGACGCGTCGGCGGGCAAGGGCCATCACGGCCTGGACGTGTCGCTTCCCCTCCGCGCGCTTGCGGTCGTAGAACTTCCGCGAGTTCGGGTCGCACCGGATGCTGACCAGCGCCGAGGTGTAGAAGACACGCTGGAGCCTGCGGTGGTAGACGACCGGTCGGTGCAGGTTGCCGCTGACCTTGCCCGAGTCGCGAGGCGCGGGGGCGACGCCGGCGAAGGACGCGAGGGCGTCCGGGGAGTCGAAGCTGTCCAGGCTGCCGCCGATGCCTGCCAGGAACTCGGCACCGAGCACAGTACCGATCCCGGGGACGCTCTGGACTATTTCGGCGAGTTCGTGCTCGCGAAACCGGCCCTCGATGAGCTTGTCCATCTCGGCGATCTGCTCGTTCAGGGCCATCACCCCCTCGGCCAGGGTGTGGACCAGTTTCGCAATGGCCTTCTCCCCAGGGACGGAGGTGTACTGCCGCTCCGCTGCCTCAACGGCCGCTTCGGCCAGGGGTCTCGCGTTTCGGACCTTTCGGTTGGCCAGCCACTTGGCCAGCCGTGCGGTGCCGACGCGGCGGATCGCCGCTGGCGTCTGGTAACCCGTCAGCAGGATCAGCGGGCCGGTGTTGGTCAGCTCCAGTGCCCGTTCAAGGGCAGGGAACATGCCCAGCAGGGTGCCCCGCAGCCGGTTCACCGCGCGGGTGCGGTCCTCGACCAGGTCTGCCCGGCGCCCGGTCAGCAGCTTCAGCTCGACCACGGCCTCGTCGCCGGGACGGATCGGCTGCAGGTCACGACGCATCCTGGCCTGGTCGGCGATCACGAAGGCATCGCGGGCATCCGTCTTGCCCTCGCCGCGGTAGCCGTCGGACGCCCGGTTCACCAGTCGGCCGGGGATGTAGAGGACTTCCTGACCGTGGGCCACCAGCAGGCTCAGCAGCAGCGCCGGCTCCCCGCCGGTCATGTCGATCGCCCAGGTCACCTGGCGACCACCGGCCACGGCGAGGACATCCCCGATCAGCTGCAGCAGCTCCGGCTCATCGTTGGCCACCCGCCGTGAAAGCAGGGTCCTGCCGTCGGCATCCAGGGCCAGGCCATGGTGATGGCCCTTGCCGCTGTCGATCCCCGCCCAGATCCGGCTCATCATGCTCCTGACGTGCGTGTTCGTTCGGTTCGTACCACGGACGACCTCGCCGGCATTGCTCTACTCAGCGACTTCTTCGCACTTCCTAATCGGCGGCCGAGTCGTCGTGGGGCGCCGGGCGGCGAAGCGTCGAATGCCACGAGCTGGCAGCGGCCTGATAGCCACACCCAGCGCCCCTGGGCGACCCAACCTTACGAATGGCTCGATCAACCCGACTCAGAAGGTAGAGCGGCCTGA
>NZ_JBHWBW010000820.1:0-1459 GCF_042735675.1 Kitasatospora sp. NPDC059571 | reverse complement strand
GGCGCACCGCACTGATCGGGACGGGGAGAGGAGCGCACGATGGCCCGGGAGCTCGGCCGGGCGGTCCGGGCCGGCGCCCTGACCGCGGTCTCGCTCGCGCTCTTCTGCATCCAGGTCGACTTCTTCGCGCTGAACCTGGCGATCCCCGGCATCGCCGAGGAGTTGGGGGTCGGCGCGACCGCCGCGCAGTGGACGCTGTCGGCGTACATGCTCGCGATCGGCTGCTTCTTCATCGTCGGCGGCCGGCTCGGCGACGTCTTCGGACGGCGGCCGGTGCTGCTCGCCGGGCTCGCGCTGTTCGCCGGTGCGTCCGTGGGCTGTGCGGCCGCGCCCGGGCTGGGCCTGCTGGTGGCGTTCCGGATCGTGCAGGGTGTCGGCGCCGCGCTGGTCTTCCCGACCTCGGTGTCGGTGGTCAGCAACACCTTCCCCGCGCACGGGCGGGCCCGGGCGCTGGGCGCCGCGTTCGGCATCGCCAACCTCGGTACGGCGCTGGGCCCGTTCGTCGGCGGCGGCCTCACCGAGGGCCCGGGCTGGCGGTGGATCTTCTGGCTGCTCGCGCCGATCAGCGGCCTCGCGCTGGCGGTCGCGCTGGTCTCCGTGCCGGACTCCCGCGACGAGTCTGCGCCGCGCCGGATCGACCTGCCGGGGTGCCTGGCGGTGGTGGTCTGCCTGGCCGCGCTGACCCTCGCGGTCGAGCGGGGCGCCGACTGGGGCTGGACCGGCGCGCGCACGCTCGGGCTGCTGGCGGTGTCCGCGACCGCTGGGGCGCTGTTCGTCCGGCGGGAGCGGCGCACCGCGCATCCGCTGGTCGACCTCGCGATCTTCCGCAACGTTCCGTTCGACCTGGTCACCGCGGTCGGCTCGGTGTGCAACATGGGATACGCCGTCACCGTCTTCCTCGCGACGCTGCAACTCCAGGAGATCCGGGGGCTGTCGGCGCTCGCCGCCGGCACGGTCTTCCTCGCGCCGGCCCTGATGGTGGCGCTCACCGGGCCGATCGGCGGCCGGCTGGCGACCCGGCTGCGCCCGACCGCGGTCATGGTGCTGGCGGCCGCGGTGGCCGGCAGCGGCATGGTGGCGCTCTCCGCGGTGTCCGCGCTGTGGCTGTACGTGCCGGTGTTCGCCTGGTGCGGCCTGGGCCTCGGGCTCGGCTGGACCTTCGCCAGCGTGGCGACCCAGCAGGTCGTCCCGCCGGCGCGCGCGGGCGAGGCGTCCGGGGTGGTGCTGACCTGCCTGGTGACCCTGGGCGCGGTCGCGCTGGCCGGCGCCGCGGCCGCCATCACCGCGCTGACGCCCGCACACTCCGATGCGGACGCGTACACGGCGGTGCTGCGCGCCGGCGGGCTGGCCATCCTGGCCGCCGCGGCGGCCGGTGCCGCGGCCGACCGGCTGCTGGTCGCCCGCGGGGTGCTGGCGGCGGCTCCCCCGGCGCCCGGGCGGGGGGGGGGGGGGGGGCGGG
>NZ_JBHWBW010000819.1:0-1464 GCF_042735675.1 Kitasatospora sp. NPDC059571 | reverse complement strand
GGCGCAGGAAGGCTTCGGACAGTTCGGTGAGCGAGGGCGGCGGCAGCGGCCGGCCGCCCGGCTCGCGCCACTCGGGGACGAGGGAGGCGAGCGCGGGCCGGTACGGGGCCAGCCGCTCGTCGGTCGGCGGCCCGCTCACCCGGGACAGGGAGAGGACGGCCTCGGCGACCGGCCGGAACGGGACCGGCGCCCCGGCCGAGCCTGCGCGGCCACGGAGGACCACCATGCCCTCGGTGACGGCGCGGTAGGCGCACTCCGCGGCCAGCCGGGACTTGCCGATGCCCGCCTCGCCACTGAGGAACACCGCGCGGCCCTCGCCGCGCCGGGCCGCCCCGAGGGCCGTCGCGAGCAGGCCGTTCTCGGCGGAACGTCCGACGATGGCGGGCGATGTGATGATCATTCACGGAGGCTAACCGGTCCCTCTCCGATTCCACCACATTCGGTGCGGCCGCCCGGCCGGCGCGGGGGGCGCTGTGCGGTCGCCCGGCGCGCGGGCGACCGGCTCAGAGGGTCTCGAAGGAGAGGCTGGTGACGGTCTGGTCGCTGTCGAGCGGCGCGAACACGTCGTCGTGGAGGCCGTCGGCGCCGAAGCCCGCCAGCAGCATCGCGCGGCGGGCGAGCGGCAGGCCCGCACCGCCGGCCACGTCGATCTCGCCGGCGGGGTGCGCGATGCCGCTGCCGGCCCGCGCCGCCGGGTCCTTCCAGAGGGCGATCAGGGTCTGGGTGGTCATGGCGGGTCTCCTTGTCGAAAGGGGTCGGGATCCGTACGGCGGGCGGCCCGGGCGACCGGGCGCCGGCCGACGGGGGGTCAGTGCGGCTGGAGGACCAGCACGGAGGGGATCCGCGCCGGATGGGCCAGCCGCAGCAGCGTATGGCCGATGCCGGCCAGGCCGGTCAGCAGGCCCGGGGTGACGATGGTGTCCGGGGTGCCGCAGCGCGGTCCGAACCGGTCCAGGTCGGCGAGCAGCCGGCCGGCCCGGACGGCCGCCGGTCCGGCCACCGCGCCGTCCGGCGCGGTGGCGAGCAGCAGTTCCAGGGCGCCCGCCTCGCCGTGCAGCAGGCTGTGGTCGGCCAGCGGCCCGCACGCCGACAGCGCCGCCACGGCCTCCGCCAGGAAGCCGGCGAACTCCGCGTCCCCGGCGGCCGCCCCGCTGTCCGCGACGGCCAGCGCCGTGCCGATGAGGGCGCTGCCGATGAGGGCGCCGCCGGAGAGCGGTGCACCGCCGGGCGGGGTGCCGGTGGGTGCGGCGCCGACGCGCAGTGCCAGGGCGGCCCGGAGTCCGGTCAGTGCGGGCGCGGCGAGGTCGGTCCGCCCGGCCGCCGCGGCGAACCGGTGCAGGGCCCAGCCGCCCCGGGCGACCTGCGCCGGCGGCGCCGCGGGCAGGGTCTCGGGCCGCGGCGCGGCCGCGCGGGGGGGGGGCGGCGGGGGGGGGGGGGGGGCCGGGGGGGGGGGGGGGGGGGGCC
>NZ_JBHWBW010000818.1:0-1472 GCF_042735675.1 Kitasatospora sp. NPDC059571 | reverse complement strand
ACCCACGCCATCTGGAGCAACGTCTCGGACCGGGCGAACGCCCGGATCAGGTCGCTCTCCCGGCTGGTGCGCCGGACGAGGGCCCGGCGGCTGGGCGGTGCGTCCACCACGGGCAGGAACACGAGGTCGGGCCAGGCGCAGAGCTCCCCGGCCACAGTGGTGACGGCCCGGCCGCGGGCGACTGCCGTCAGCGCCTCGTGCCAGGTGGAGACCTGCGGGCCGCACGGGACGGGACGGCCCGACGTGGTACGGAAGGGGTTGAGCGCGGCCTCCACGGCGGACGGCCGGGATCTGCTCGCCACGGACTCGCATCCGGCGAAGTCCTCCGGCCGGACCGACTCCTGCCGGCGAACGGATGGGACGCGCCGACCATGAGCAGGACCGGGGAGCCGTGCACGACCGGACCGACGGTGAGGTCCGGCTCGTCGACCGGCAGCCACAGCAGCGCGATGTCGACCTCTCCGGAGCACAGCAGCTCGAGCGGGGCGGGCGGATGGATCTCCCGGTGCCGTGCCGTCCAGGAGCTCTACGACACCTACTTCCGCAGCAGCGAGCCGTGGGAGCGGGCACGGCAGTGACCTGACGGACGACCGCGGCACGCCCTCAACGCGATGACCCTCTTTGGATATTCCGGTCTCGACATGTCGAGACTGGAAGCAGCCGGTCCACCTGTCAAGAATGGAAGGTGGTTCGGTCCGCCGCGGGCAGTGGCCGCGGAGGCCGCGGAGCCGGACTTCCGTCCGGGGCGAACGGGTGGTGGAAGCTGAAGGCGTGCGGCGCGGAGCCGTGCTCGTGGAGGTGCTCCAGCCTGGAGACCCCGTCCTGCCAGGTGGGAACCACACCGTCAGCGACCCACCAGGACACGTAACTCGGGTGTTCGGTCCTCTCGAACCAGTCGTGACGCCTGTTCAGCGCCTCACGGTGCGGACCGGTGTAGACGGCGTCGAGGGCGGCGCCCGGGTCGGTCCAGAGCGAGAGGGTCGCGGCCAGGGCCGTGGTCTCCACCGTACGGCCCTTGCCGTACCAGGCCGGTACGGCGAACTCTCCCCACGCACCCCAGTCCGCGTCGAAGAGCGCGCCCCGGGCGGCGGCCGCCGCTTCGGCATGATCGAGGTACCCGGGGTGCTGACCGATCCTCCGGTAGACGGCCTCACCCCTGTCGTAGAACTCGCGCGTGCGAGGTCCGGGATCGGCCAGCGGCGACTTCAGGACGCCGAAGGTGTACAGAGCAAGTCGGGGCATGCGTCTCTCCCTGGTCGGGGCCCGGGCTGCCGGCCGTGGACCGGTGCGGCGGCTTGCGCACGGGGCCGGATCCGTGGGGCGTGGCGAATGTAGCTGCCTCGGCCGGCCCTGTCGAAGTTGCGTTTTCCCGGTCGAAGTGGCCTCCCGTACAAGGTCCTTGTGGCACCCGGCCGCCCGCCCGCCGGGCCCCGGGACCCGCGCGGGCCGGCGCGCCTCAGGCCGGCCGGGCG
>NZ_JBHWBW010000817.1:0-1480 GCF_042735675.1 Kitasatospora sp. NPDC059571 | reverse complement strand
GAACGCGGCGTCGTAGCTGGCCAGTTCGAGGCGGCCGAAGGCGCCTGCGGCGTAATCGGTCTTGCGCCACCGGCCGTCCCCGTCGGCCGCCCAGAGGGCTGGCAGGGTCCGCCCGTCCACCAGGCAGGGCCGGTCGGCGGCCAGCAGCGAGCGGGCCAGCGGGTGCAGCAGGGCGGGTGTCAGCAGCGGGTCGAGGCGGCCCAGCGCGGGGGCGAGCACCCGGGCCGCGACCTCCCAGGCCGGTGCCCGGCCGGCCAGCCGCAGGCTGCGGTCGGCGGGTACGGCCAGGAGGCGCTGCCGGGCGGCCACGTAGCGGACCACCGCGGCGGGGTCGACCCGCCCGCCCGGTGCGGCGCCGTCCTCGCCGGCCAGCCGCTCCCGCAGCAGCACCCCGTCGGAGAAGCCCAGCACCTCCGGCACCAGCCCGGTGAGCAGGCCGGCGAGGTCCACGGCGTGCCGCCCGAAGTAGCCGATCCCGGCGGCCTCCGCGGTCAGCGCCAGCACCCGATCGCGGCCGCCCGCGCGGATCCGTGCGGAGAGCGGTACGGCCAGGTGGGACCAGCGCGAGGGCAGTCCGGCGCGGTCCGACTCCAGCGCGAGCAGCTCCTGGTCCGGGCCGAGCAGCCGGGTCAGCGCGAGGGCCAGCGCGGGCGGCCGCAGCAGGGCCCGTACCTCCCAGTCGGCGCCCGGCAGCACGGTGCACGGGTGGCGGCGCAGCGCCGGCGGCACGTCCGACGCGTCGCCGAGGACGGGGAGCAGCGGGTGGACGGCCTGCGCGGGGAAGCCGGCCCGTTCGGCGCGGGCGGCAACCGCGGCGAGCGAGCCGCCGGAGGCCGGTGGGTCGTCGACCAGCAGCACCACGCCGTGCCCGCGCAGCACCTCCCGGACGGCGGCGCCGCGGCCGGGGAGCAGCTCGGCGCCGGGCCGCGTGGTGCCCGACACCACGGTGCGGTAGCCGAGCCGGCGCAGCGCGGCGGCCGCCAGCGGGCCGAGGTAGCTGCCGGAGGTGCGCACCCCCACCACGAGCAGCGGCAGCGCGGGCGCGGGGTGCACGGCGGCGAACCGGCGGACCAGCTCGACCACGTCCTCGGGGTGCAGGTCGAGGCTGCGGAAGCAGGCGGGCGGCCGGAGCACGTCGGCGCCCAGCAGCCGGGCGACGCCGTCGGTGCGGGCCGCGGGCCGCAGCTCGCCGAGGAGTCCGGCGGCCTGGGCGGGGCCCGCCGCGTCCGGGTCGACGACCAGGTCGGCGAGCCGGTCGACCACCCCGGCCAGCCGGCGGGTCCAGGCGTGCGCCGTACGCGCCGCGGGCCCGGCCGGCCGCAGCCGGGCGGCGCCCGCCACCCCGGCCAGGGCTGTGCGCACCGCCGCCGGGGGCGCCGGGCCGGGGGGCCCGCGGCCGGGGGGGGCGTGCGGGCGCGGGGGCGGCCGGGCCGGGGCCGGCAGCCGGTGCGGCGGGGGCTGGCGCGACCCCGGCGCGCGC
>NZ_JBHWBW010000816.1:0-1483 GCF_042735675.1 Kitasatospora sp. NPDC059571 | reverse complement strand
GTCCGCTCGCCGCCCCTCACCACACCCACCCCGACGTGGAGCTCATCCTCCCCTTCTGGGCGGGCTCACCCCCGCACCCCCACCCACACGCCCGATCAGTGCCCGCTCAGCGCCGGTCGAGGCGCACGGTCCCGGCCGGCAGGGTGTAGGCGTCCACCCGGGTCGGGGCGTTGTTCGGGACGACCGCGCCGTCCTTGACCGAGTCGACCCCGAAGTCGTTGTCGTCCACCAGGACGAGCTGCACGGCGCCGTGCCCGGCCGGGCGCACCGCGATGCCCTCCAGCTTGCCGTTGGCCACCCCGGCCGCGGCGGCGTCGAACACCGGCCGCTTGGCGCCCAGCGCCACCCCGGTGGTGTCCAGCTCCAGCGTCGGCACGGTCGCCGGGCTGTCCCACTTGGTGCCCAGCAGGTTGGTGGCCTGCCGGAAGTCCACCTCGAACAGCTTGGTGTGGACGGTCGGGCGCAGCGCGTCCCGCTCCTCGACCAGCAGCCGGTCGGTGCCCAGCCAGTTGACCGAGGAGGTCGACCAGCCGCCGTCGGTGGCGCCGTCCGCCTCCCGCTGGAAGGCGAACTCACCGCTCATGGCGGGCGTGCGGTGGCCGATGTCGATCCGGAACACCCGCTGGACCAGCGACTTCTTCGCGGCCTTGGAGTCCGGGTTGGACAACTGGGTCTGCTGCGCGGCGTACAGCGTGCGGCCGTCCGCCGAGATGGTCAGGCCCTCCAGGCCCTTGTTGTTCTTCTGCTTGGCCTCGATCGCGGGCAGGATCGGCAGCACCCGCACGCCCGGCGCGGTGAACGCCGAGCCGGCCGGCACCAGGACGGTGTCCAGCACGCCGTGCGCGGAGAAGTGCAGCACGCTGGAGCCGTACTCGCTGCTGACCCAGAACGAGCCGTCGGGGGCCCGCACCAGGCCCTCGCTGTCGACGCCGTACGGGTCGTCGGGCAGCGCCGCGCCGCGGATGTCGACCGGCCGCTCGGCGGTCAGCGCGGCGGGCGGCAGGCCGGTCAGGAAACGGGTGCCGGTGACCGGGTCGGTCTGCCCGTGCGGGACGCGCAGCGGGATCCGGCGGACGATCTCGATGCCGCCGTCGCGGGCCAGCCGGATCCGCAGGATCTGCGGGGTGTAGTCGGGCTTGAGGAAGATCTTGTCGGTGTCCGCGGGGGCGTCGGCGTTCGGGCCGCGGTCGGTGATGGTCCAGAACTCCCGGCCGGAGTCGTCGGCCGGGACCAGGTCGCTGAAGCCGCCGAGGGCGAGGCCGCCGCCGATCGGGGCCGGGTTGCGGTACGTCCAGCTGCCGTCGTGCCGCGGGGCGGGCAGGTCGGCCGCGGCGGCCGCGGTCGGGGCGAGGAGCGCCAGCACGGCGGCCGTCAACGGGGCGATTCGGGTCAGTCGCATGGTCGACCAGCATCGGGGCAGTGCCCCGTCCGCCGCGCGGATTCGGACTGACGGGCCGTCGTCCGGTCGGTGAACTCCCGGTCC
>NZ_JBHWBW010000815.1:0-1499 GCF_042735675.1 Kitasatospora sp. NPDC059571 | reverse complement strand
GCCGTGGTGGCGTTGCCGCCCCCGGGGGGGGGGGGGGGCGGGGGGGGGGGGGGGCGGGCCCCCCCCCCCCCCGACCGGGCCGGCGGCGCCGGGAGTACCTTGTGCCGCGTGAACGACGAGAACCGGGTCCCGCCCCCGCCGACCGTGTACCACTCCGCCCGGCGCCGGGCCCTCCTGATGCTGCTCGGGTCCGTCGGGTTCGTGGTCCTGGGCGTGCTGTTCCTGGTGAACGGCGGCTCCGCGCTCCATGTCGTCGTGGGCGCAATCGCGGTGTTCTTCTTCGGCCTCTGCGGCGTGCTGCTCGCCGTCCGGATCGTCCGGGGCGGGCCGGAACTGGTGCTGGACGAGGCCGGTCTGGAGCACGTGCAGCTCGGACGGATCGCCTGGGACGAGATCGCCGCCGTGCGGCTCCGGCAGGTGACCGGCCAGCTCTTCATCGAGCTGGTGCTGCACGACCCCGCCGGGTACGTCGCCCGGGCGCCGAGGATCGTACGGATGAGCGCCGCGGCCAACCGCGGCATCGGCTACGGGCCCGCGAACATCTCGGCCAACACCCTGCCGGTCGGCACGGACGAGGTCATCGCGGCGATGGTGCGCCACTGCCCCCGGCTCGCCGTCGCGGGCTGGTCGCGCCCGGCTCAGGGCTGGTCCTGACGACGGGCTCGGAGGCTCGGCCGGCAGGAAGCGCCGCTCGCGCTCGATCCGGGTGCACGCACTCCCCTCGCGCGGCCGCCGCCGGGCACCTTGTCGCCCGTGGCCGGGGCTTCCCCGCACCGGCGGCCCGCGGGTCGTGGAGCCCGGGCCGGGCAGGGCCGCAGGACCACCCGGAAGGGGACGATCGCCCCTACTGCGACGCAGGGCGGGCGCGGACGATGGCAGGTGGAGGGTGGTGAGGACCATGCAGGCCGTCATCGTGTACGAGAGCATCTACGGCAACACCCGCCAGGTCGCCGAGGCCGTTGCGGAGGGATGCCGCCGGGCCCGTCCGGACGCCGCGGTGCAGTGCGTCCCGGCCGCGGAGGCAGGTCCCGAGCTGACCGCGTCGGCCGACCTGCTCGTGGTCGGCGGACCGACGCACATGCGCGGGATGTCCTCCGGGCTCAGCCGCCGGATGGCGGTGGCCGCGGCCGGGAAGTCCGCGAAGGACGAGGACCCGCACCCCGCCGAGGACGTCGGGGTGGGCCTGCGCACCTGGTTCCACTCGCTGCCCCGGACGGACACCGGGCACCGGGCCGCGGCCTTCGACACCCGTGGGGACGCCCGCGGCAGCGGCGGGGCGGCCAAGGGCATCGCCCATCGGCTGTCGCACCTGCACTACGAGCTGGCTGCCGAACCGACCGGGTTCATCGTCGAGGACGGCGAAGGACCCCTGCGCGAAGGCGAGTTGGAGCGGGCCCGGCAGTGGGGCGCGGCCCTGGTCTGACGCCACTCGGCGCCGCGCAGTGCGTGCAGCCGTTCCGGTAACGGGGCCGGGCCCGGTGCGGTCGCCGTCGTGGGGG
>NZ_JBHWBW010000814.1:0-1506 GCF_042735675.1 Kitasatospora sp. NPDC059571 | reverse complement strand
CCCCCCCACCGCCCCCCCCCCCCCCGCCCTCGCCGGGTTATTATCCGCCGCCGGGGGCGGGACCGCCCCCCGCGCCCCGGCCCCCACCTGCGAAACAAGCCGGAAATCGGACCGACCCGGCGGTGTGACCGCGGCACGGGACGATGGCCGTCCACCCACCCATCCCGCCGCTGCCCCCGCCCCGCCGGGACGGGCGGCCGGCGACCCGGCCCACGGCCCGCCGACAGCCGAGAGGCCGCTCCACGAAGGACGTCTGTGCCCATGGCCGACCTGACCGCCGAGGCGACCGCCCGCCCCGCCGCAGCACCGGACACCGCGCCCCCACTCGCCGGCTACACCGTCGGCATCACCGCCGCCCGCCGCGCCGACGAACTCGCCGCCCTCCTCCAGCGCCGCGGCGCCACCGTCCTGCGCGCCCCCGCACTGCGGATCGTCCCGCTCGCCGACGACGCCGACCTGCTCGCCGCCACCCGCGACCTGGTCGCCGCGCCACCGGACATCGCGGTGGCCACCACCGGCATCGGCTTCCGCGGCTGGATCGAGGCCGCCGAGGGCTGGGGCCTGTTCGACGACCTGATCGGCGTGCTCGGCAAGGCCGTCGTCCTCGCCCGCGGCCCCAAGGCCAAGGGCGCCATCCGGGCCGCCGGGCTGCGCGAGGAGTGGTCGCCGGAGTCCGAGTCCTCCGTCGAGGTGCTGGAGCGGCTCCTCGACCAGGGCGTGGACGGCCGCCGGATCGCCGTCCAGCTGCACGGCGCCCCGCTGCGCGACTTCGTCGAGTCGCTGCGCGCCGCCGGCGCCGAGGTGGTCGAGGTCCCGGTCTACCGCTGGCTGCCCCCGGTGGACCTGGCGCCCGTCGACCGCCTGCTGGACGCCTGCTGCAACGGCGCCCTGGACGCCCTCACCTTCACCTCCGCCCCCGCCGCGATCAGCCTGCTGGAGAGGGCCGCCCAGCGCGGCCGGACCGCGGAGCTGCTGCACGCCCTGCGCCGCGACATCCTGCCGGTCTGCGTCGGCCCGGTCACCGCCGCACCGCTGGAGGAGCTCGACGTGGCCACCGTCTGGCCCGAGCGGATGCGGCTCGGGGCGATGGTGCAGACCCTGACCGCCAGGCTGCCCGAGCGCGCCCGCCGCCTCGCGGTGGCCGGCCACACCCTGGAGCTGCGCGGCCAGGCCGCCCTGGTCGACGGCGACCTGCGGCCCGTCCCGCCGGCCGGCATGGCCCTGCTGCGGGTGCTGGCCCGCCGGCCCGGCTGGGTGGTGCCCCGGGCCGAACTGCTGCGCGCGCTGCCCGGCAGCGGCGACGACGAGCACGCGGTGGAGACCGCGATGGCCCGGCTGCGGGCCTCCCTCGGCGCACCCCGGCTGATCGCCACCGTGGTCAAGCGCGGCTACCGGCTCGCGGTCGACCCGGTCGCCGACCCGGGGGAGAAGTACGGCGCCGGGGCCTGACCGGCACGGGGCGGGGGGCGGGGGGGGGGCGGCCGGGGGGGGGGCCCGCGCGCCCCC
>NZ_JBHWBW010000813.1:0-1516 GCF_042735675.1 Kitasatospora sp. NPDC059571 | reverse complement strand
GCCCTCTCAGAGGCGTGCCCCACACGCTCGACCACAGCTTCTGGCAAGCACAGCACGCATCACTGACAAACCATCAGCGGCGGGCTCTGCCCGGCCGCGCCGATCGGCGGCCTTCCGGGCTCGCGAGCGACTGGCGGAGCCTGCTCGGCGGCCTCCGGTCGGCGCGGTGCTGGCTGGGCTGGCCGCCGACGCGGTCAGTGTTCCGGGTCTGCACAAGCTGACCGGGTGACCCGGGAGGCGGCTGCAGGGAGGACGGTGATCCGGCTCTGCCGGCCGCCGCCCCACCCGTGCCCGCGGTCCGGGCCGTCCGACCGGATCTCCCGGCCGCTGATGCGGTGCGGCACCACCCGCACCCACCGCTCGCGGTGCCCGCCGACCCAGGGCCGGGGATCCGCGTGCGTCCGCAACCGCGTGATGGCCGCGGGATCCGTGACCGGCCGGGCGGTCCCGAGCAGGTGCACGCTCCATCCACTGCCCGGCGGCTCGCCGAGGTGGTCGACCTCGAACGCCACGACGGGTGCGCCGGCCCCGTCCAGGGCGCCGCCCTCGGCGGTGCGATAGACCACCGAGCCCTCGAACGAACGGTAGTTGACCGGCAGCACCTGCGGCCCGTCCGAGGTGGTGACGGCGACGCGTCCCACCCCGCCGGCGGCGATCCGCGCCCAGCACTCCCAGGCGGGCAGCTCCCGGACGACCGGATCCTCCACCGGCCGCGGCGGCTCGGGTGACCGCGGCCTCCCCGGCGGCGGGCGCCCGGCCGCCGGCGTGTCCTGCGCCCTGCTCATGAACATGGTGACCTCGCTTCCGCGGTGCGTCGCCCACCGGGCGGGCCCGGATGCATCGGGCTGGCCCGCCCCCGGCCTTCCTCCAGGCTCACCGCCGCTCCGGACGCGGGCCAGGGGCCGCCGCCCCGAGGACCGGGGACGGGCGGGTCGGCCGGGGGCCCGAAGGGCCCCACCGCCGGGGCACGGCCGGCCCTGGTAGGGGCCGGGCGTTCACGCTGAACTGGGTGTCACGGCACAGCGGCCCGGCGGGGACCGGGCCCGGCCGTTCGAGAGGAGCAGCAGATGACACAGGGGACACCGGGCCGGCGGATCGTGGTGGGGGTCGACGGATCCCCGTCGTCCAACGCGGCGCTGCGGTGGGCCGCACGCCAGGCCGAACTCACCGGCGCCTCCCTGGACGCGGTGACCGGCTGGGAGTACCCGGCGAGCTACGGCTGGGGCGGCACGATGATCGACGGCGATTTCGCGGCGCTGGCCGGCAAGGTGCTCGCGGACGCCGTTGCCGCGGAACTCGGCGCGGAGCCGCCGGTGACGGTCCGCGAGCGGGTGCTGAACGGCAACGCGGCCACCGTCCTGCTCGACGCGGCGCACGGCGCCGATCTGCTCGTGCTCGGCAACCGCGGGCACGGCGGCTTCACCCAGGCACTCCTCGGCTCGGTCGGCCAGCACTGCGTCCAGCACGCGGACTGCCCGGTGGTGATCGTCCGCGGCCCTCAGGAGGTGTGACGGTC
>NZ_JBHWBW010000812.1:0-1517 GCF_042735675.1 Kitasatospora sp. NPDC059571 | reverse complement strand
GGGCGCGGACGACCGCGCCCCCTCCGGCGTTCCCGTACCCGGCCCCGCGGCGGGCCCGCGCTCAGCCCGCGGCCGCCTCGCGGGCGTTCTCCAGGGCCTCGAAGACCTCCATCCCGGCGGCGTTGCGCCGGTGCAGGTGGGAGACGACGGTGTTGGTCACCGCGATCAGCGGGACGGCGACGATCGCACCGCCGATGCCGCCCACGATCGAGCCGGCCGTCACCCCGAGCACCACGCCCAGCGGATGCACCCGCACCGCCCGGCCGAGGATCAGCGGCTGCAGCAGGTGCCCCTCGATCTGCTGCACCGCGACCAGCACCACCAGCACCATCAGCGCGGTGAACGGGCCGACCGTGACCAGCGCGATGAGCACCGCGATGGTGCCGGTCACCAGCGCACCGACCAGCGGCACGAACGCACCCAGGAAGATGATCACCGCGAGCGGCATCGCCATCGGCACGCCCAGCAGCTGGATGCCGATGCCGATGCAGAGCGCGTCGATGAACGCCACGCAGACCGTGCCGCGCACGTAGGCGGTCAGCGTGGCCCACGCCTTGGGACCGGCGCCGGCCATCGCGTAGCGGGAGTGCCGCGGCAGCCCGCGCAGCACCCAGGACCAGATCCGCGCGCCGTCGTAGAGCAGGAAGAACGTGGTGAACGCGGCCAGCACCACGCCGGTCAGCACCTCGACCGCGATGGTCACGCCGGTGAACCCGGCCGAGGTGATCTGCTCGGAGTTGGTGCCGATGGCGGCCGAGATCTGCCGGGCGAAGTCGTTGATCTGCTGCTGCGTCAGGTGCAGCGGCCCGGTCACCAGCCACTCGCGCAGCTTGTTGACACCGTCCTGGACCTTGCCGGTCACCTGGTCGAGGTTGGTGGTCACCTGCCAGACCACGAACCAGCCGACCAGCCCGATCCCGGCGACCCCGCTCAGGAAGGTGCCGGCAGCCGCCAGCGAGCGCGGCACCCCGAGCCGCCGCAGCCAGGAGACGGTCGGCTCCAGCAGGGCGGAGATCAGCAGCGCGGCGAGCGCGGCGAACGCCACCAGCCGCAGCGTGTCGACCACCCGGAAGACCACGTACAGGGCGACGCCGAGCAGCAGCAGCCGCCAGGTGGACTCGGCGGCCACCCGCAGCGCCCACGGCACCGCCTCGGCCGGGGTGGCCGGGCGCCCGGGGTGGTGGACCTCGCGGACCGGCGCCGGGATCCGCTCCGGCTCCGCCTGGCGGGGCAGCCGGACCGGCTCGGCGCCGGCCTCGGCACCCGCGGCCCGGTCCGCCGCGTACGCCGCGGCGCGGCGGCGGCGCTCCATGCCGGCCCAGACCCCGGCGGCGACCGCGCCGCCCTTCGCCAACGCCTTCAGCGCCCTTCTCTCCCGCGACACTCCCGCCGCCCTCCCCGTCCGTCCTCGGCCGCGCCCCGGGGGGGCGGGGGTGGGAGGGGGGCGCGGGCCCCCCCCGGGGGCGCCCCGGCGCGCGCGCGCGGGGGGGGGCGGGCGGGGGGGGTGTTTGTATAAG
>NZ_JBHWBW010000811.1:0-1521 GCF_042735675.1 Kitasatospora sp. NPDC059571 | reverse complement strand
CCCGCCGAGCAGCCCCGAGCGCCCCCCGGGCCCCGGCGCCGCCGGGCGCGCGGGCCCCGGGCGGCCGGCGCGCCCCCGCGCCCCCGCGCGCCCCCCCGCCCGGGTCCGCGCCGCCGAACGGCGGCTACCGACCGGCGACCGACGCCAGCTTCCGGGCGGCGCGGTGCTCGCGCATCACCTGGGCGAAGGTGGTGTGGCCCTGCGTGGTCCGGGCGAAGGCCCGCCACGCAGGGGTGACCAGGCAGACCGCGGCGTGGAACAGGTGCGGGCGGCGCTCGAAGGCCCCCAGCATCACCTTGCCGGCCCGCATCTCCACGCCGAGCCCCGCCTTGATCGCGAAGGCGTAGTTCAGCGCCTGGCGGCGCACGTCCGCGCTGCCGTCCGCCTCGGCCACCTTCGCCGCCCACTCGCCGGCCAGCCGGCCCGAGCGCAGCGCGTACGAGATGCCCTCGCGTGTCCACGGCTCCAGCAGGCCGGCCGCGTCGCCGGCCACCAGCACCCGGCCGCGGGAGAGCGGCGAGTCCTCGGCCCGGCACCGGGTGAGGTGCCCGGACTCGATGCTCGGCTTGAAGCCGGAGAGCCCCAACTGCCGGATGTAGTCGGCGAGGTACTGCTTCGTCCGCTCGCCGTCGCCGCGCGCCGAGATGACGCCGACGGTCAGCGTGCCGGAGTCGGTCTTCGGGAACACCCAGCCGTAACTGCCCGGCAGCGGGCCCCAGTCGAGGTGGATCCGGCCCGCCCAGACCCGCGAGACCTCCTCGGGCACCGGGATCTCCGCCTCCAGGCCCAGGTCGATCTGGTCGAAGGTGACCCCGACGTGCCGGCCGATCCGGCTGGCGGAGCCGTCCGCGCCGACCACCGCGCGGGCCTCGATGCGGCGCCCGTCCGCGGTGGTGACGAAGACCGTCCGGCCCCCGTCCTCCGGCTGGTCCACGCCGGTCGCGGTCACGCCGGTGACCAGCACGGCGCCGGCCTGCTCGGCGGACTGCACCAGGCGCAGGTCGAACTCGTCCCGGTTGACCAGGCCGAAGAGCATCCGCTTGGAGCGCCGGGTGCGGGTGAACCGGCCGCACAGGGCGAAGGTCACGGCGTGGATGCGGTCCTGGAGCGGCAGCTTGAAGTCGGGCGGCAGGGTGTCCCGGGAGGGGCCGATGATGCCGCCGCCGCACGTCTTGTAGCGCGGGTGCTCGGCCTTGTCGAGGAGCAGCACGCGGCGCCCCTGCACGGCCGCGGCGTAGGCGGCGGACGAGCCGGCCGGGCCGGCGCCGACCACGACCACGTCCCAGACGCCGTCCAGCGGGTCGGGCTCGCCGGCCCGGTCGGTGAGGTCCAGATCGAGGGAGCTACCGGAGTCAGTCACGGTCGCCCATCCTAGACCTGCCGACGACCGCCGCCACCAGGGACGACGCCGCTTCGTGCACCGGCCGCCCGGACATCCGGGCAAAACGCCCGTATCCTGCCATGTCGCGGCACCTGACGCTCCCCCAGCCGAACGCCGGCGCCGCGCGCCGGGCCCCGGAC
>NZ_JBHWBW010000810.1:687-1526 GCF_042735675.1 Kitasatospora sp. NPDC059571 | reverse complement strand
GGCGTTCGTGGAGCTGGCGATCCGGGCCGGCGACCAGGTCGGTTGCGGCGTGCTGGAGGAGCTGACCCTGGAGGCGCCGCTGGTGCTGCCCGAGCAGGGCGGCGTCCACGTCCAGCTCGCGGTGGAGGAGACCGACGGATCGGGCCGCCGGGCGGTCGGCCTGTATTCGAGGCTGGAGGACACGGCCGACGGTGAGGTCTGGACGCGGCACGCCACCGGCGTGCTGGCCCCCGGCGACGGCGCCGGGTTGCCGTCCTTCGACCTCGCCGAGTGGCCGCCGCAGGGCGCCACCACGGTCGGCGTGGACGATCTCTACGACGTCTTCCTGGATGCCGGGTTCGGCTACGGGCCGGTGTTCCAGGGCCTGCGGGCCGCATGGCGCCTCGGCGAGGACGTCTACGCCGAGGTGCGCCTGCCGGAGGGCGCCGACGCCGATGCCGCACTGTTCGGACTGCACCCGGCCCTGCTCGATGCCGCGCTGCACGCGGTCGGCATCGGCAACCTGCTGGAGGAGAGCGGCGGCGGCCGCCTGCCGTTCGCGTGGAACGGGGTGACGCTGCACGCGGCCGGCGCTTCGGCCGTCCGGGTACGGATGTCCCCGGCGGGCCGCGACACGGTCTCCCTGGTGCTGGCCGACGAGTCCGGGCGCCCGGTGGCGTCCGTGGCGTCGCTGGCCATGCGCGAGGTGTCCCAGGAGCAGGTCCGGTCGGCCCGCGGAGGCGGTTCGGTCGAGTCGCTGTACCGGGTGGAGTGGACGGCGTTGCCGGTGTCCCAGGCGCCGGCGGGCCGGTGGGCCGTGCTCGGTGGCGGTGGTTTCGGGTCGGTGCCGTGGCGGGGGC
>NZ_JBHWBW010000810.1:0-678 GCF_042735675.1 Kitasatospora sp. NPDC059571 | reverse complement strand
GGCGGTGTTCCTGGCGCTGGAGCCGGTCGATGCGGCCGAGGAGACGGCCTCGGCCGTGCGCGAGGCCCTGCACGGGGTGCTCGCGACTGCGCAGGAGTGGCTGGCGGACGAGCGGTTCGCGGCTGCGCGGCTGGTCCTGGTGACCCGCGGGGCGGTCGGCGCCGAGGTTGAGGATCTGGTGCACGCCCCCGCCTGGGGCCTGGTGCGCTCGGCCCAGTCCGAGAACCCGGGCCGCCTCGTCCTCCTCGACGTGGACGATCCCCGGGCCGCGGACGGCCTGGTGGCGGCCGCCCTCGCCGCCGGCGAACCCGAGTTGGCGATCCGGGTGGGCGAGGTCCGTGTGCCGCGCCTGGTCCGAGCAGTGGCGGCCCCGGAGGCCGCGCCGGTGTTCGGTCCGTCCGGCACGGTCCTGGTGACGGGTGCGTCGGGTCTGCTGGGCGGGCTGGTGGCCCGTCACCTGGTGGCCGAGCACGGGGTGCGGAGCCTGCTGCTGGTGTCGCGCCGTGGTGTTGAGGCGCCGGGTGCGGCGGAGCTGGTCGCCGAGCTGACGGAGGCCGGTGCCGCGGTGGCCATCGCGGCGTGCGACGTGGCGGATCGGGACGCGCTGGCCGCGCTGCTCGCCGATCACGAGCTCTCCGGTGTCGTCCACACGGCCGGCGTCCTGGACGACGGCATCGT
>NZ_JBHWBW010000809.1:0-1534 GCF_042735675.1 Kitasatospora sp. NPDC059571 | reverse complement strand
CGGGTGGCCGAGCTGCACGAGCTGCGGGAGCGGGTTCGCCGCGGGCCGAGCGAGAAGGCGACCGAGGCGCAGCACGCGAAGGGGAAGCTGACGGCTCGGGAGCGGATCGAGCTGTTGCTGGACGAGGGTTCGTTCCGTGAGGTGGAGCCGTTGCGGCGGCACCGTGCGCAGGGTTTCGGTCTGGAGGCGAAGAAGCCGCACACCGATGGTGTGGTCGTCGGTTGGGGCACCGTGCACGGCCGGACGGTGTTCACGTACGCGCACGATTTCCGGATCTTCGGCGGTGCCCTCGGTGAGGCGCACGCGCAGAAGATCCACAAGATCATGGACATGGCGATCGCGGCGGGTGCGCCGCTGGTCTCCCTGAACGACGGCGCCGGTGCCCGCATCCAGGAGGGTGTGACCGCGCTGGCCGGCTACGGCGGGATCTTCCAGCGCAACACCCGGGCGTCGGGGGTGATCCCGCAGATCTCGGTGATGCTGGGCCCGTGCGCGGGCGGCGCGGCGTACTCGCCGGCGCTGACCGACTTCGTGTTCATGGTCCGTGAGACCAGCCAGATGTTCATCACCGGCCCGGACGTGGTGCAGGCGGTGACCGGCGAGAAGATCAGCCAGAACGGTCTGGGCGGTGCGGACGTGCACTCCACGACCTCGGGCGTGTCGCACTTCGTGTACGACGACGAGCAGTCGTGCATCGAGGAGGTCCGCTACCTGCTGTCGCTGCTGCCCAGCAACAACCGGGAGATGCCGCCGGTGCAGCCGGCCGAGGACCCGGTCGAGCGGCGCAACGACTCGCTGCTGGACCTGGTCCCGGCGGACGGCAACCGCCCCTACGACATGCGCAAGGTGATCGAGGAGGTCGTCGACCACGGCGAGTACCTGGAGGTCCACGAGCGCTGGGCGACCAACGTCATCGTCGCGCTCGCCCGGATCGACGGGCACGTGGTCGGCATCGTCGCGAACCAGCCGCAGTCGCTCGCCGGGGTGCTGGACATCAACGCCTCCGAGAAGGCCGCCCGCTTCGTGCAGATGTGCGACGCGTTCAACATCCCGATCGTCACCCTGCTCGACGTGCCCGGCTTCCTGCCCGGCGTCGACCAGGAGCACGGCGGGATCATCCGGCACGGCGCGAAGCTGCTCTACGCGTACTGCAACGCGACCGTGCCGCGGATCTCGCTGATCCTGCGCAAGGCCTACGGCGGCGCCTACATCGTGATGGACTCCCGCTCGATCGGCGCGGACCTGTCCTACGCCTGGCCGACGAACGAGATCGCGGTGATGGGCGCCGAGGGCGCCGCGAACGTCATCTTCCGCCGGGACATCGCCGCCGCCGAGGACCCCGAGGCGATGCGCGCGCAGAAGATCAAGGAGTACAAGAGCGAGCTGATGCACCCGTACTACGCGGCCGAACGCGGCCTCGTCGACGACGTCATCGACCCCGCCGAGACCCGCCAGGTCCTCGCCGCCTCCCTCGCCATGCTCCGCACCAAGCACGCCGACCTGCCCAGCCGCAAGCACGGCAACCCCCCGATGT
>NZ_JBHWBW010000808.1:0-1540 GCF_042735675.1 Kitasatospora sp. NPDC059571 | reverse complement strand
GTGCCGCTGCGGCAGGCCGAGTTCCGGGCCGTGCGGGCGGGGGCGCCGCCCGCCAAGGCCGCCCCCCGCCGCCCCCCCCGGGGGGGCGGACAGGTCGGGCGGGGGCGCCGCGGGCCCGGCCGCGGGGGCCCACGACCTGTCCGGCGCCGCGCTGCGCGGCCTGCTGCGCTCCGCCCAGGCCGAGAACCCGGACCGGTTCCTCCTGCTGGACCTGGACCGGACCGCCGACTCCGCCGCCGCGCTGCCGGCCGCCCTGACCGCAGCGCTGTCCGGCGGTGAGACCGAACTGGCCGTCCGGCACGGCGAGCCGTTCGCGCCCCGGCTGGCCCGGATCGCCGCCGACGCGGCGCTGACCCCGCCGGAGGACGCCGTCGCCTGGCGGCTCGGCATCCCGGTCAAGGGCACCCTGGAGAACCTGGAGCTCATCGAGTTCCCGCCCGCCGTCGCCCCGCTGGAGCCCGGCTACCTCCGGATCGGCGTCCGCGCCACCGGCCTCAACTTCCGCGACGTCCTCAACGCCCTCGGCATGTACCCGGGCAACGCGGGCCTGCTCGGACTGGAGGGCGCCGGCGTCGTCCTGGAGGTCGGCCCCGGCGTCACCGATCTCGCCGTCGGCGACCGGGTGTTCGGCATGCTGTCCGGCGGCTTCGCGCCCGTTACGGTCACCGACCGCCGGATGGTCGCCCCGATGCCCGCCGACTGGAGCTTCGCCGAGGCGGCCTCCGTCCCGGTGGTCTTCCTGACCGCCTACTACGCGCTGACCGACCTCGCCGACCTGCAGCCCGGCGAGTCCCTGCTGGTCCACGCCGCGGCCGGCGGTGTCGGCATGGCGGCCGTGCAACTCGCCCGCCACCTGGGCGCCGAGGTGTTCGGCACCGCCAGTACCGGCAAGTGGGACGCGGTACGCGCCCTCGGCCTCGACGACACCCACCTCGCCTCCTCCCGCGACCTGGACTTCGAGGAGCGGTTCCGCACCGCCACCGGCGGCCGCGGCATGGACGTCGTCCTCGACTCGCTCGCCCGGGAGTTCGTCGACGCCTCGCTGCGGCTGCTGCCGCGCGGCGGGCGCTTCATCGAGATGGGCAAGACCGACGTCCGCGACGCCGGCCTGGTCGCGGCCGAGCACCCTGGCGTCCGCTACCGCGCCTTCGACCTGATCGAGGCCGGCCCGGACCGGATCAACGAGATGCTCACCGCGGTCGTCGACCTGTTCGGACAGGGCGCCCTCCGGCACCTGCCCGTCACCACCTGGGACATCCGGCGCGCCCCCGAGGCGTTCCGGCACGTCAGCCAGGCCCGGCACATCGGCAAGGTCGTCATCACCGTGCCGCCGCCGCTCGACCCGGACGGCACCGTGCTGGTCACCGGCGCCACCGGGACCCTCGGCGCCCTCGTCGCCCGCCACCTGGTGACCGAACACGGTGCGCGGCACCTGCTGCTCACCAGCCGGCGCGGCGCCGAGGGCCCCCGCGCCGGCGACCACAACCCCCCACCCACCCCCCCCGGCCCCCGCGGGACCCCCGCCCCCCGCGACCCCCCC
>NZ_JBHWBW010000807.1:0-1542 GCF_042735675.1 Kitasatospora sp. NPDC059571 | reverse complement strand
CGCCGGGCTCGCGGGGGGGGGGTTGCCCGCCACCCCCCCCGCCCGCTTAAGACCGCGGGGGGGGGGCGGTTCTCCCGAATGGCGAACAACCGGTACTCCGCAGGCGGGATGCATAAGAGAATAGGAAGCGCTGGACGCACCACCCTCCTCGGCGTCCGGCTGCAGTGATGCGCGGACGCGTCGACGATGCCGCTCCCGCTCGGCTCCTGCCCGGCCGGACGCAGGGACCGTATGCTGTGCTTCGTGGTCGTTTCGGTCAGAGATGTCCGGAACGACCGTTCCACGGTGGCGACACCGAGGTGGCAGTCCGGCCTCCGGTTCTTCCCCCAGCCTCGCGGCTGGGCGGTGCCCCCAAGGGGAGTTGCAAAGCAATGCGTATTGGTGTCCTGACCAGCGGCGGTGACTGCCCCGGCCTGAACGCCGTGATTCGCTCCGTGGTCCACCGGGGGGTGGTCGACCACGGCGACGAGATCATCGGTTTCCAGGACGGCTGGCGCGGCCTGCTCGAGGGCGTGCACCGCCCGCTGACCCTCGACTCCGTGAGCGGCATCCTCGCCCAGGGCGGCACGATCCTCGGTTCCTCGCGGGTCCAGCCGAGCCACCTGCGCGACGGCGTGGAGCGGGCGAAGCAGCACTGCGCCGACCTCGGCATCGACGCCGTCATCCCGATCGGCGGCGAGGGCACCCTCAAGGCCGCGAAGCTGATGAGCGACGGCGGCCTGCCGGTGGTCGGCGTGCCGAAGACCATCGACAACGACATCGCCTGCACCGACGTGACCTTCGGCTTCGACACCGCCGTCTCGGTCGCGACGGACGCGCTGGACCGCCTGAAGACCACCGCCGAGTCGCACCAGCGGGTCATGGTCGTCGAGGTGATGGGCCGCCACACCGGCTGGATCGCGCTGAACGCGGGCATGGCCGCCGGCGCCCACGCCATCGTGGTGCCCGAGCGCCCGTTCCACATCGACAAGCTGACCGAGGTCGTGCGCGAGCGCTTCGACCGGCACAAGAAGTTCGCCATCGTGGTCTGCGCCGAGGGTGCCAAGCCCGAGCCCGGCACCATGCCGTGGGAGGAGGGCACGAAGGACATGTACGGCCACGAGCGGTTCACCGGCATCGCCACCCAGCTCTCCCGCGAGCTGGAGCACCGCCTCGGCAAGGAGGCCCGCCCGGTGATCCTCGGCCACACCCAGCGCGGCGGCACTCCGACCGCCTACGACCGGGTGCTGGCCACCCGCTTCGGCTGGCACGCCGTGGAGGCCGCGCACAAGGGCGCCTTCGGGCACATCACGGCGCTCCAGGGCACCGACATCAAGCTCGTCCCGCTCGGCGAGGCGGTCGCGGAGCTGAAGACCGTGCCGCAGGAGCGGTACGTCGAGGCCGAGACCGTCATCTGACACCCGGACACCCCGCCCGCCCCCTCGGCGGGCCGGCCACGGTGACCCGTGGGGGCGGCGGGGGGCCCCCCCCCGGGGGCGGCCGCCCCCGCACCGGCCCGACGCTGGGGGAAGCACCCCGCGCGGTGCGCGACGGCGACGGGTG
>NZ_JBHWBW010000806.1:0-1559 GCF_042735675.1 Kitasatospora sp. NPDC059571 | reverse complement strand
CCACCAAGACCTACATCGGCGGCCATGGCAATGCCGCGTTCGGCACGCTCACAGCGGAGCCGGCCGTGTCCGGCACCGGGTTCGGCTCGGCGTCGCCGGTCGGGCTCGCGGTCGCGGGCGCCGCCGCCGTGGGGGCGGTGTCGTCGGCCAGCCGGCCCACCGGGTCGACCCGGTCCGCCGCGGCGAAGCCCCAGTCGAGCAGGGACGCCGCCTCGTCGTACACCTTCTGGTAGGTCGCGGTGTGCATCACGGTGACCAGCAGCAGCCGGCCGTCGCGCTCGGCGGCGCCGGTGAAGGTGGAGCCGGCGTTGGTGGTGTAGCCGTTCTTCACGCCGATCAGGCCGGGGTACTTGCCCAGCAGCCGGTCGGTGTTGGCGATCCCGAAGCTGCCGCGCTGCCCGGTCGTCCGGTCCACCGCGCCGGGGAACTGCGCGTCCCGGGTCGAGCAGTACGCCCGGAAGTCGGCGTTGCGCAGCCCGGCCCGCGCGAACAGCGTCAGGTCGTACGCGGAGGACACCTGGCCGTCCTGGTCGTAGCCGTCCGGGGTGACCACCCGGGTGTCGTGCGCCTGGAGCGCGTCGGCCCGGGCCTGCATCTCGGCGACGGTCTGGTCGATGCCGCCGTTCATGTGCGCGAGCACGTGCACCGCGTCGTTCCCCGAGCTGAGGAAGACGCCCCGCCAGAGGTCCTCCACCCGGTAGTCGAGGTCCTCCTTGATCCCGACCAGGCTGCTGCCCTGACCCATCCCGCTCAGCTCCTCCGCGGCCACCCGGTGGACGGCGTCCCGGTCCAGCTTCGGCAGCACGGTGTCGGCGAACAACATCTTCAGCGTGGACGCCGGCGGCAGCCGGTCGTGCGCGTTGTACGAGGCCAGCACCTCGCCGGTGGTGCCGTCCGCGACCAGCCAGGACCGGCCGGTCAGCCCGCCGGGCAGCCCCGGCGCGCCCGCCCGCGGGGCGACCTGCACCCCGGACCGGGCGAGGCGCTCACCGCCCACCGCGTCCGCGGGGGCCTGCGGTGCGCCCGCGGCCGCGGCCGGCGGGACGGAGATCAGGACGGTGGCGGCTGCGGCGGCGCACCGGTACACGAGGTGACGGGCGATCAGCATTCCGTAGCCGTACCCGTCCGTCGGGCCGCGGCCGCCGCCCCGGCGGACAACTCCCCCCGAACGGATGCGCCCGAGCGCCTGCGCATACTGGTCGGGCAGACCCGCACCACCCGAGCCGACCCGCGCTAAGGACACCCCGATGAAGCTCAGCCGCCGCACCTCCTGGTTCCTCGCCGCATTCGGCGTGTGGTCGCTCATGATCTGGACGACCTTCGTCAAGAACCTCTGGAAGGACTCCGGCGGCCAGGCCTTCACCGGCGGCGACCACTCCCACCCCACCGCGTTCTTCTGGATCCACCTGCTGCTCGCCATCACCTCGCTCGCCCTCGGCCTGGCCATCGGCTGGGTCGGCGTCCGCGGCGTGCGGGCGCACCGCAAGGAGGCCTGAGCCGCCTGGCCCGGCGTCCGGGCCGCAGCAACGCCCCGGGGCCGCGGCGGCGGGGTGGGGGTG
>NZ_JBHWBW010000805.1:0-1568 GCF_042735675.1 Kitasatospora sp. NPDC059571 | reverse complement strand
AGCGCCGGCTGGGTATACCCGGTCTCGTTGATCAGCGCCTCATCGGCGATCGCCTCGCGCAACGGCCGTTCCAGCAGCGGATCCAACTCCGCACACACCGCGTCGAACGCCGCCGCGAACACCGGAAAGGCCCCGTACAGCTCGAAGCCCATCCCGACCCGCTGACTGCCCTGCCCCGCGAACAGGAACGCCGAACGCCCGGCCGTCCCCGCCACACCCTCCACCAGACCCGCGAACGAGCCCAACTGCTCGACGATCCGCTCGGGTTCGGCGACCACCAACGCCGCCCTGTACTCGAAGGCCGAACGGGCCGTCGCCAACGTGAACGCGACATCGGCCGGCGCCAGACCGGGCTCGGCCGCCAACCGCTGCGCCAGACGAGAGGCCTGGTCCCGCACAGCCTGCTCAGTCCGACCCGACAGCACCAACGGCACCGGCACCGACACCGCCGCCGACAGCGGCGCCGCGGGAGCCTCCACCGCATCAGCGGGCGACTCCACCGCCGGGGCCTGCTCCAGGATGATGTGCGCATTGGTGCCGCTGAAGCCGAACGAGGAGACCGCCGACCGGCGCGGCTCCCCCGTCTCGGGCCACTGCTGCGCCTCACTCAGGAGTTCGACGGCGCCGGCGGTCCAGTCGACGTGCGAGGACGGCTCGCCCACGTGCAGGCTCTCGGGCAGCACACCGTGCTGCATGGCCAGCACCATCTTGATCACACCGGCCGCACCGGCCGCGGCCTGGGTGTGGCCCAGGTTCGACTTCACCGAGCCCAGCTTCAGCGGGCGCCCGGCCGGCCGGCCCTGTCCGTAGGTGGCGAGCAGGGCCTGCGCCTCGATCGGGTCACCCAGGGTGGTACCGGTGCCGTGGGCCTCGACCGCGTCGACCTGGTCGGCGGTGAGCCCGGCGTTGCTGAGCGCCTGCTTGATCACGCGCTGCTGGGACGGACCGTTCGGCGCCGTCAGACCGTTGGACGCGCCGTCCTGGTTGACCGCCGAGCCGCGCACCACGCCGAGCACCCGGTGGCCGTTGGCGATCGCGTCGGACAGCCGCTCCACCAGCAGCATGCCGACCCCTTCGCCCCAGCCGGTGCCGTCCGCGTCGTCGGAGAACGCCTTGCAGCGCCCGTCGGCGGCCAGTCCGCGCTGGCGGCTGAACTCCACGAAGGTGCCCGGGGTCAGCATCACGGTCACACCGCCGGCCAGCGCCAGCGTCGACTCGCCGGTGCGCAGCGACTGGCAGGCCAGGTGCAGCGCCACCAGCGAGGACGAACAGGCCGTGTCGATCGTGACGGCCGGCCCCTCCAGGCCCAGCGTGTACGAGACCCGGCCGGAGGCGATGCTGCCCGAGGTGCCCGTTCCGATCTGCCCCTCGGCGCCCTCCACCGACTGCTGGAGCAGCATGCCGTAGTCGTTGTACATCACGCCGACGAACACACCGGTCCGGCTGCCGCGCAGGCTCACCGGATCGATGCCGGCCCGCTCGAACGCCTCCCAGGAGGTCTCCAGCAGCAGCCGCTGCTGCGGGTCCATCGACATCGCCTCACGCGGGCTGATCCCGAAGAACCCCGG
>NZ_JBHWBW010000804.1:0-1573 GCF_042735675.1 Kitasatospora sp. NPDC059571 | reverse complement strand
GGGATCGACCTGGTGCTGGCGAACGAGGTGTCGTAGCCCGCGGCCCTGCTCGCGGCGATCGGCCGAGGGATCGTGCCGGTTCCCGCCGCCACCCCGGCGACCACCCGGACCGAGGGCTTCGCCCGGCGGCTGCGCGGCATCGTCTCCGACTGCCGTCCCGCCCTGGTCGTCACCACCGCGGCATGGCGCGGCACGGTCCGCGACGCGCTGGGCGGGGTGCACGTCCCCGGCGGGGTGTACGCCTGGCCGGAGCCGGGCGGAGACACCACCGGCCCCGCCCCGGCGGGCGACGGGACCCTCATGCCGTCGCCGGACGCGCCGGCCTTCCTGCAGTACACCTCCGGCTCGACCGGCGCCCCCAAGGGCGTCGTCATCAGCCACCGGGCGCTGCAGGCCAGTTGCGCCCAGGCGGCCCGCGTCTACCGCGAGGGCCCGGACGACGTCGCCGTGACCTGGGTGCCGCTCCACCACGACATGGGGCTCGTCACCGGGCTCCTGCGTCCGCTGTTCAGCGGGTACCCGTCCGTGCTGATGGCACCCGAGGCGTTCGCCCGCCACCCGGGTCGCTGGCTGTCGGCCATCACCGCCCACGGCGGGACGCTCTCCAGCGCACCGGACTTCGCCTACGCACTGTGCACCCGCAAGGTCACCGACCGCGAGCTGGCCGCCCTCGATCTGCGCACCTGGCGGGTCGCCCGCAGCGCCGGCGAGGTGGTCCGGGCCGCCACGGCCGACCGGTTCACGGCCCGGTTCGCCGCCGCCGGGCTCCCGCCCCGGAGTCTGTGCCCCTCCTACGGCATGGCGGAGGCCACCCTCACCGTCACCGCCTCCACCCCGGACCTCCCGCCCGCCCGGCTGACCGTCCGCAGCGACGCCCTGCGGGCGGGCGAGGTGGCCCCGGCCGCGCCGGGGGAACCCGCCACCGTCCTGCTCTCCTCGGGAACGCCGCTGCCCGGCACCGAGGTGCGGGTGCACGGCAGTTCCACCGGACCGGACGGCGGCGGGCCCCGCCGCCGGGTGCACCCCCGGCCGGGGGCGCCGCGGGTGAGCGGGGGCGGGGCCGCGGGGCCCCCCCCCGCGGGCGCCCCCGGCAGGTGCTCAGCGCCCGGCCGGCCAGCACCGCGGGCAGCCGCCCGGCAGGTCGGGCGGGCAGCAGGCGGCCGCGGCGGGCGAGTCGGAGAGGGTGGCGGACGGTGCGGGCCCGGGCGGCGGCCGGAGGTTCGAGGGCCGCGGGGCCAGGGCGAGGGCGACCGCCAGCGCGCCGGCCGCGACCACGGCCGCGGCGATCATCAGCCGGCCGCGCCGGACGTCGCGGCGGTGTCCGCGCAGTGCGGCGGCCTCCGCGTCGGCGAGTTCGGCGCGGAGCCATGCGGCGAACCCCGGAGGCGTCGGCTCCGAGTGATCATCGGGCGCCATGACCGGGGAGGTTAGCAGTCGGCGGGCCGTTCGGGAACGCCCGAATGCCCCCCCCGTGCGCGAGGGGCCGTCGACAGTCTGTGCGCCGCCCCGGGCTCGAACCCCCGCCCCCCGGATTATGAGTCTCCTGCGCCAGTGGGATATACACAACTTTCGC
>NZ_JBHWBW010000803.1:0-1573 GCF_042735675.1 Kitasatospora sp. NPDC059571 | reverse complement strand
CCACCGGCGCCAAGCTGCCGCCCGGAGACACAGGGGTGCTGCGCCGCGAGCACGGCCACCTCGACCGCGGCCTGCTGCAGGGCGTGGTGACGCCCGGTCAGGACGTCCGCCCGCGCGGACAGGAATGCCGGCGCAACGAGGTGCTGCTGCCCGCAGGGGCGGTGGTCACCCCCGCCGTGCTCGGCCTGGCCGCCGCCGCGGGCCACGACCGGCTGGCCGTCCACCGCCGGCCGACGGTCGAACTGCTGCTGCTCGGCGACGAGCTGACGGAGTCCGGGGTGCCCGGGCCGGGCCGGGTGCGGGACGCCCTCGGGCCGCTGCTGCCGCCCTGGCTCGCCGCGGCCGGGGCCGGGATCACCGGCCGGCGCCGGATCGGCGACGACGCCGCGCTGCTGCGCGACGCCGTCCGGCGCTCCACCGCCGACGTCGTGGTCACCACCGGCGGCACGGCCGCCGGACCGGCGGACTTCCTGCACGGCGCGCTGGCCGACGCCGGTGCCCGGCTGCTGGTCGACGGGGTCGCCGTCCGCCCCGGCCACCCGATGCTGCTCGCCGCGCTGCCCGACGGACGGCACCTGGTCGGCCTGCCGGGCAACCCGCTGGCCGCGGTGGCCGGCACCCTCACCCTGGCGCTGCCGCTGCTGGCGGCGCTCTCCGGCCGCCCCGCCCCGCAGCCGCGGACCGAGCCGGCCGCCGCCGACCTGCCGGGCCACCCGGAGGACACCCGGCTGGTGCCGGTGGAGCGCACCGGGCGCGGGGTGGCGCCGCTGCGCTTCGACGGTCCCGCCATGCTGCGCGGGTTGGCCCTGGCGGAGGCGGTCGCGGTCGTCCCGCCGGGCGGTGTGCCGGCCGGGGGCCGGGCCGAGCTGCTGGACACCCCGTGACCGGCCGGGCGGGCGGCGGCCGCCCGCGTCTGCTCGGTCCGCTGCGCCAGGGCACGGAGGGCTCCGGCGACCTCGGCATCGTGCTGCCCGCCCGGCCGGCCGCCCCCGCGCTCCGGCAGGTCGCCCTGCGGCTGGTGCTGGCCCTCGCCGTCCTGGTCACCACCACGCTGATCGTCTGGGCCGACCACGGCGGCTACCACGACAACGCCGACGACACGGTGTCGCTGCTGGACTCCGCGTACTACGCGACGGTGACCCTCTCCACCACCGGCTACGGCGACATCACCCCGGTCAGCGACGGGGCGCGGCTGGTCAACATCCTGGTGATCACCCCGCTGCGCGTGCTCTTCCTGATCATCCTGGTCGGCACCACCCTGGAGGTGCTCACCGAACGTACGCGCCAGCAGTGGCGGATCAACCGCTGGAGGTCCACCGTGCGCGAGCACACCGTCGTCATCGGCTACGGCACCAAGGGCCGCAGCGCCGTCAGCGCGCTGATCGGGCAGGGCGTGGGCCGGGAGTCGATCGTGGTGGTGGATCCGCAGCAGAAGGCGGTCGACCAGGCGAACCGGGACGGCCTGACCGGCGTGCTCGGCGACGCCACCCGCTCCGACACCCTGCTGCGTGCCGAACTCCAGCGCGCCGACCGGGTGGTGATCGCCCCGGACCGCGATGCCACCGCGGTGCTG
>NZ_JBHWBW010000802.1:0-1596 GCF_042735675.1 Kitasatospora sp. NPDC059571 | reverse complement strand
CCGCGCCCCCGCCCCGGTCGGGGGCCCCCCCCCACCGCCCGGCGCCCGCGCCGACCGGGGGGGGGGCGGGCGCGCGGCCGCCGCACCGGGGGGCCCCGGGCCCCGCGCGCGGCCTGGTCGGGCCGCCGGGGAGGCCGGCGATGTCCATCGAGAGCTTGATCGCCTGGACGAACTCCGTCTTGGAGTCCCAGCGCAGCAGCGGGTGCAGGGTGCGGTAGAGCGGTCGGGCGGTCGCCAGGTCGCCGGCGACGGCGGCCTCGTAGAGCGCGACGGAGGCCTCGGGCAGGGCGTTCGGGTACCCGGCGATCCAGCCGACGGCGCCGGCCAGCGCGAGCTCCAGCAGCACGTCGTCGGCGCCGATCAGCAGGTCGAGCCCGGGCGCCAGCTCGGCGATCTCGTACCCGCGGCGGACGTCGCCGCTGAACTCCTTGACCGCGACGATCGAGCCCTCGCCGTACAGCCGGGCCAGCAGCGCCGGCACCAGGTCGACCTTGGTGTCGATCGGGTTGTTGTACGCCACCACCGGCAGGCCGGCCCGGGCCACCTCGGCGTAGTGGGCCGACACGGCGTCGTCGTCGGCGCGGTAGGCGTTGGGCGGCAGCAGCAGGACCGAGCCGGCGCCGGCCTCCGCCGCCTGCTCCGCCCACCGCCGCGACTCGGCACTGCCGTACGCGGCGACGCCGGGCATGACCCGGGCGCCGTCCCCGGCGGCCTCAACGGCGGTGCGCACCACCTTGGCGCGCTCCTCGGCGGTGAGCGTCTGGTACTCGCCGAGCGAGCCGTTGGGCACCACGCCGTGGCAGCCGGCGTCGATCAGGCGGCGGACGTGCTCGCCGTAGGCGTCGTAGTCCACCGAGAGGTCGTCGCGCAGCGGCAGGGCGGTGGCGACCATGATGCCGCGCCAGGGGTGCGCGGGGTCGAACGGGACACGGGACATGTGGCGGCTCCAGATGGTGCGGTGTGACATTGTACAAAGCGGGACGGTCCGGCCACAAGGGCGGACCGGTTCGGGTCTCGGGCGGGCGGTGCGGGAGGCGGGCGGGCAGGTGCGCGGGGTGGACCGCGGCGCTCAGCCGCCGTCGGCGAGCTGGGCGAGCGGCACCGGGCAGGCGAGCGGGCGGCTGTCCGGGCGCGGTTCGCCGCCGCCCGCCAGGCAGGCCACGGCCGGACCGCACATCCGGCCCTGGCACCAGCCCATCCCGGCCCGGGTGAGCAGCTTCACCGTCCGGGCGTCACCGGCGCCGAGGTCGGTCACCGCCTCGCGGATCCGGGCGGCGGGCACCTCCTCGCAGCGGCAGATGTCGGTGTCGGGGGTGAGCCAGTCCGGCCAGCCGGGGCCGGGCCGGTGGGCACCGGCCATCAGGTCGGCGAAGGCCCGCCGGCGGCGGCGCAGCCCGGCCAGGGCGGCGGGCACCGGGCGGCCCGCGATCACCCGGGCGGCGATCTCGCCCTCGGCCAGCGCCAGGTCGGCACCGCCGACCCCGCAGGTCTCCCCCGCCGCCCACAGCCCGGGCAGGCTGGTGCGCTGGCCGTCGTCGACGGCGAGCCCGACGGTGCCGTCGGCGGCCGCGGCCGTCCGCGCACCCAGCTCGGTGG
>NZ_JBHWBW010000801.1:0-1598 GCF_042735675.1 Kitasatospora sp. NPDC059571 | reverse complement strand
CGCCCACCCGGTGCGGCTCCGCGCCCGGCGGCTGCTCCGTCCGGAGGCGACCGACGCGCGCGGGGAGATCCGCGTGGAACCCCAACCCGGCCGCGGGACCGCGCCGGGGGCCGCCCGCCCGGGGGGGGGGCGCGGTCCGCACGGTTCGGGACTTACCGCTGGTGGATGCTGACCGACTGCGACGCCTCGGACTGCGCGATGGCGTACGGCGAGTAGTCGTTGACGGCCCACGACTCGTTGTGCGCCTGGACGTAGGCGACGTTGGCGTGGATCTTCACGAACTTCAGCCGTCCCAGCGCCTCGCGGCTCGGCAGCAGCTCCACGGTCTCGGCGTTGAGCTCGGTGACGTTCATGCTCATGGCAGTGCCTCTCTGTCGGGGCCGAGGGGACTCGGCTCCTGTCCAGTCAGATCGGACGCTCTGTCCGACGAGATTGGACGCTAATCGGTCGCCGGGGGGAACTGCAAGTACAAACACGAACACGTCGTGTCACCGGACCTCGAAGGAGGGAAATCGCCAGGTGGGATGCGTGATCGCTGGGACGGCGCGCCGGTGAGCCGTAGAATCGGGGCCACCGGACGGGTTCCGCCGGCCCCGACAGCAGGAAGCACACCATCCGTGGACAACGCACTGCAGGGAATGATCAGGCGGCAACTGGAGGCGCAGGGTTGGTCCTACGGGGACGCCGCCCGGCGGGGCGGGCTGCCGCGCTCCACCGTCCACCATCTCGCCACGGTGGAGCGGCTGGTGCGGATGCCTCAGCCCGCGACCCTCGAACGCCTCGCCGTCGGGCTGGACTTGCCGCTGGAGGCGGTGCGGCGGGCGGCGGCCGAGTCCTGCGGGATCTACCTGTACGCGGAGGACGCCGCCGGTGCGGCGGCCGATCCGGAGGTGGCCCCGCTGATCGCCAGCCTCCGGCAACTCTCCGCCGCCGACCGGCGGCACGTCGCGGCCCTGGTCGAATCCCTGCTGAAGCGGACCGCCGACGGTAGCTGACATGCACTCGCCCCGGCGCGAACTCCGCCGAGACATACCGCCGTTAGAGGGTGCAAAAGGATAAAAATCAGGAGATCGGGGCTATCGTCTTCTCGTACCCGGGGCTGTGAGCCGCACGAGCCTCCGGCACCTGCAGGGTGCTCGTCGTACACGGAGGCGATGTGCTGGTCGTTCACGGAGGCTCGAACACCGCAATCGTCCGCGACCGGACCGGGCGCCCCGTGGTGCTGCTCTCCGGCGAGCGGCCCGAGGCCCTGACCTCGGGGATACAGGCCGGCCTGCGCGACCTCGCCGCCGCCGTGCTGACCCCGGGGGAGACCGAGCGGCTCGAACGCTGGCTGGCGGGGCTGCGTCGCGGCGACCGGGTCGACCGGAGCCGCCTGGAGGTCGAGGGCGTGGTGCTCACCCTCTACGGCGAGGTGTGAGCAAGCTCCGTGCGGCGCGCGGCGGATGGCGTGCGCCCGGCACACGAAGGACTCCCCGCGCCGGCGGGGAACGGATGCGGGGCGGGCGGGGCCGGGGGCGGGGGGGGGCGCAGCGCACGCCCGACACCCGAGCGGCCACAACGCGCCGGGAGGGGCGGTCTGGCGGGCGGGTTGAGAG
>NZ_JBHWBW010000800.1:0-1615 GCF_042735675.1 Kitasatospora sp. NPDC059571 | reverse complement strand
GTCGACCCAGCGCGCGCCACCCCCCCCGCCGGGGGGCGGGCGCCTCCTGGCCACCCCGTCGCGGCCCGCCGGGCCCCCCCGGCCCCCCCGGGCCGCCCCCCGGGGGGCGGCCCGGACTCTGCCGTCTACCCGGCGCCGGCTGTGCGGGAGCACCGCCGTGCGCTCCGGAGGACCCGAACCCATGTCCCGCACCATCGACAACGCCCCGTATACCGCCTTCCACCGGCGGCTGGCCCTGGCCTGTTCCGGCGGCCCGCTGCTCGACGGCTACATCCTGAGCATCGTCGGCGTGGCCCTGATCGGCATGCGCCCGGACCTCGGGCTGTCCACCGCCGACGTCAGCCTGATCGGCGCCGCCGCGCTGCTCGGCATGTTCGTCGGCGGCGCGCTCTTCGGCGTGCTGACCGACCGCATCGGCCGGGAGGTGATGTACACCGCCGACCTGCTCGTCATGATCGTCTGCTCGGTGCTCTCCTTCTGGGTCGACGGGGTGTGGGCGATCGCCGTGCTGCGCTTCGTGCTCGGCACGGCCGTCGCCGCCGACTACCCCATCGCGACCTCGCTGCTCGCCGAGTGGCTGCCCGCCCGCGACCGCGGCCGGCTGCTCGGCAAGCAGATCATCGCCTGGTACGCCGGCTCCGTGCTGGCCTACCTGGTCGGCTACCTCTTCCTGCAGGCCGGCGGCCAGGGCAGCTGGCGCTGGATGCTGGCCAGCTCCAGCCTGCTGTGCGCCGTCTTCCTGGTCATCCGCCGCGGCACGCCCGAGTCGCCGCGCTGGCTCGCCGCCCACGGCCGGGTCGGCGACGCCGTCCGCGCCGTGGAGAAGCACCTGGGCGTGCGGGTGGACGGCCGCGAGCTGATGCCCGACCCGGCCGCGTCCGCCGGCCCCGCCGGGCTGCGCCTGCTGCTGACCCCGCCGTACCGCCGCCGCACGCTCTTCTGCGGCCTCTTCTTCTTCTGCCAGGTCGGCCCGCTGTTCGCGATGCTGACCTTCGGCCCGCAGATCCTCGGCTCCTTCGGCATGCCGGGCGGCACCGTCCTGGACACCCTCGGCACCGGCCTGATCAGCCTGGTCTTCCTGCTCGGCTGCTACCCGGCGCTGCGCCTGATCGACACCCGCGGCCGCCGGCCGGTGATCGTCTGGTCGTTCGCGCTGATGATCCTCCCGCTGGTGCTGCTCGGCGTCTGGCCGGCCGCCCCGGCGGCCGTCGCGGTGACCGCGCTCTGCGCGTACGCCTTCCTGTGCGGCGGTCCGAACGTCCTGGACTGGACCTACCCGAACGAGCTCTTCCCGACCGAGATCCGCGCCACCGCGGTCGGCGTCGCCACCTCGGTCAGCCGGATCGGCGCGGCCGTCGGCACCTACCTGCTGCCGCTCTCGCTGAACGGGCTCGGCACCGGCCCGACCATGCTGATCGCGGCCGGCGCCACCGCGCTCGGCCTGCTGGTCTGCGTGCTCTGGGCCGAGGAGACCCGCGGCACCGCCCTCGGCGCCGCGGCCACCGGCGACGCCGCCGCACCGGCCCGGCGGACCCCGGTGCCGGTGAGCTGACCCGGGGGCGGGCCGGCGGGGCGGCGGGGGGGGGGGGCCGCGCGCCACCCCCCGCCCCGCGCC
>NZ_JBHWBW010000799.1:0-1617 GCF_042735675.1 Kitasatospora sp. NPDC059571 | reverse complement strand
GAAGGAGAACCATGTCCCTGTGGAGTGCCCTGCGGCCCGTCGCCGTCGTCGCGGCGGTCGTCCTCACGGCGCTGGTGCTGGACCGCGCCGTGCTGCTGCTCTCCCGTCATCTCGCCCCGCGGCTGGCCGGCAGCCCGCTGCGCGGCCTGCTGCGGCCCTGCCGGGTGCCCGTCCTGCTCACCCTCGGCGCGCTGCTGCTGCTCGCCGCCGAGCCCGGGGCCGGCCTGCCCGACCCCGCCCGCGGACCGGTCCGGCACGGCCTGGTGCTGGCCGCACTCGCCACCGGCGCCTGGCTGCTGGCCCGCGGTGTGGCGCTGCTGATCGACACCTCGCTGGCCCGGTACGCCACCGAGCGGCGCGACCCCGCGCGGATCCGCCGGGTGCGCACCCAGACCGGCATGCTGCGCCGGCTGGCCAGCGCCGGGATCGCCGTGGTCGCCCTGGCCGCGGCGCTGATGACCTTCCCGGCCGTGCGGTCGGTGGGCGCCAGCCTGCTCGCGTCCGCGGGCATCCTCGGCCTGGTGGTCGGCGTCGCCGCACAGAGCACCCTGGCGAACCTGTTCGCCGGGATCCAGCTCGCCTTCGGCGACATGGTGCGCCTCGGCGACGAGGTGGTGGTCGCCGGCGACTGGGGCACCGTCGAGGAGATCACCCTCACCTACGTCGTCATCACCACCTGGGACCAGCGGCGGATCGTCATGCCGGTCTCGTACTTCGTGGGCAAGCCGTTCGAGAACTGGTCCCGGCGCGACCCCGCGATCACCGGCACCGCCGTGCTGCACCTCGACCACCGGACGCCGATGGCCGAGCTGCGCGCCGAGTTCGAGCGCCTGCTGAAGGAGAGCGACCACTGGGACGGCCGCGGCAGCGCCCTCCAGGTCGTCGACACCACCCCGAGCACCATCGTGGTGCGTGCCCTGATGACCGCGCGGAACGCCTCCGACGCGTTCGAACTCCGCTGCTGGATGCGCGAGCACCTGATCGGCTACCTGCGCGGAACACACCCGGAGGCGCTGCCGAAGGTCACCCTCGACCGGACCGCGGCCGGTTCGTCCGACCGGCCCTGACGGCCCCTCCGCCCGGTCCGCCGCGGGCAGTTCGGCCCGGCACCGGGCGGACGGACGCGGATGCCGGCGCAAACCGGGGGTAGACGCGCAGCGGCCCCCGCTGGGAGGGCCGGACCGACGACGAAGGGAACGACCATGGGCCTCGGCGGCTGCATCATCCTGTTCGCGATCGGAGCCATCCTCACCTTCGGTGTGGACTGGCACTTCTCGGGTGTCGACCTGACCGTGGTCGGCATCGTCCTCATGGCGGCCGGCCTGCTCGGCGTGGTCGTGTACGCGAGCGTCCTCGGCCGCCGCCGCACCCTCGGCGGCCGCGGCCTGGACGACGTGGTCGTCGAGGAGCGCCGCTACCACGACACCCTCTGACCCCGCGTCGGACCGCCCACCCCGACCCCCCACGATCCGGAAGGACAGCCGATGACCACGGACGACCGCCCGGACGGGCGGCGCGCGCCCCCCCCGGGCGGGCTGCGGGGGGCCGCCCGCCCCCCCCGCGCCCACCGCGCGCCGGTTCACACGCGCGCGGTGGCGGGCGCCGCGCGCCCCGAGC
>NZ_JBHWBW010000798.1:0-1623 GCF_042735675.1 Kitasatospora sp. NPDC059571 | reverse complement strand
GTACCGCGGGGAGGTCTGACATGATCCGCGTACCCGTCTTCCTCTACCACTCGATCTCGAACGACCCGCCGGCCTGGCTGGCCCCCTACACGGTGACCCCGCAGACCTTCACCGAGCACCTGGACCGGATCGCCGACTCCGGCCGCACCGTGATCCCGCTCAGCCGGCTGGTCTCCGCGCTGCGCGGCGGCAAGCCGGTGCCGGACCACTGCGCCGTGCTCACCTTCGACGACGGCTACGCCGACTTCTACTGGACGGCCGCCCAGATCCTCAGCGAGCGCGACCTGCCGGCCACCCTGTACGTCACCACCGGGGCGGTGCACACCCCCGGCCACCGCGCCGCGGGCAGCCTGCTGCCGCCCGCGCCGATGCTCAGCTGGCGCCAGGTGGTCACGCTCGACGCGCTCGGCATGGAGATCGGCGCCCACTCCCGCACCCACGCGCAGCTGGACACCCTCCCCGGCCGCCGGCTGGCCCACGAGATCGACGGCAGCAAGCAGGACCTGGAGGACGCGCTGGACCACCCCGTCCAGGCCTTCGCCTACCCGCACGGCTACTCGAGCGCCGCCGTCCGCCGCAAGGTCCAGAAGGCCGGGTTCACCTCCGCCGCGGCGGTGGCGAACGCGTTCAGCTCGCCCAGCGACGACCCGCTGCGGATCGTCCGGCTGATGGTGCTGGCCGACACGCCGCAGCAGCAGTTCCAGGACTGGGTGGACGGCCGCGGTGCACCGGTGGCGCCCTTCCCCGAGCGCCTGCAGACCAAGGGCTGGCGGATGTACCGGCGGCTCAGCGCCAAGGCCGGCCGCCCGGTCGGCGGCCCGCCCGCCGGCTGAGCCGGCCCGCAGCGGCACCCGGCGTCCGCCGGGTGCTCAGTGCTGCCAGACCCGGACCCAGTCGACCAGCATCCGCGCCGAGTTCAGGGTGGCCGGCGGCGGGGCCGGGTAGCCCACGGCGAGGTCCAGCAGCACCTCCATCGGGACGGTGGGGATCCGGTCCCGGTCGGTCACCTTGTAGCGCTGCACGCCGTCGATGTACCAGGTGATCGAGGACTCCTCCCAGTCGACGGCGTACACGTGGTAGGCGGAGGAGAAGTCTGCGGGGCCGTAGGAGCGGTCCTCGTGCTGGTCGGTTCCGTCGGCGCCGGTCCAGTGCAGGGTCATCTGCGCGTACCGGTTGTCCGAGATGAACTCCACGACGTCCAGCTCCGGCGGGGTGGCGCGGGTCTGCGGCATCAGCCAGAACGCCGGGAAGAGGCTGCTCTCGTCCGGGATCCGGATCGAGGCGGCGAAGTAGCCGCGGGTGAAGGCGAACCGGGGCGCGGCGTCCCAGGAATCGCGACCGGTGGAGACCATGCCGGAGGTCCACGGGTAGGTCCTGCCGTCGCTGCCGACGGTGTCGCGGCGGGTCGCGGTCAGCGCCAGCGACCCGTCCTGCACGGTGGCCTGGCCCGGCAGGTACCACTCCAGTTCGTGGTTGCCGGCGTTGGTGCAGCCGTGGTCGTTCCAGTCGTAGCAGGTGGTCCACTTCGCGGTGTCGAGCCGCGAGTCGTTGAAGTCGTCCTGGAACACCAGGTGCCACGGGCCGGCGCCGATCGGGGCGGACGGGTCGTGGGTGGGGCCGGAC
>NZ_JBHWBW010000797.1:0-1634 GCF_042735675.1 Kitasatospora sp. NPDC059571 | reverse complement strand
CCCGGGCCGAGCCGTGTCCGGCCGCTCAGATCCTGGCGTAGAGCGCGGAGGCGTCGTCCGAGGACTTCCCGCGCGGCCAGCGGACGCAGTCGGCGTCCGTCCGCTCCACCGCCCGGACCTGGGCGATCAGCTCGCCCGGGCCGGACTCCGCGAGCAGCCGCAGCGCGTCCGACCAGCTGCCGAGCCGGAACCGCTCGGTGAACCGGGCGGCGCCGTCGGTCAGCGCCGCCACCCCGCGCAGCTCGGACAGCGGGACGAACCCGGTCTCGGCGTGCTCCGCGGCCCGCGGGGCGGCGGCAGCGATCCACGGACCGTGCCCGGTGTTGCGGGCCGCCCGGACGGCCTGCGCGTACTCCCGGTAGAGCGCGGCCCGCTCCGCCGTGCCCGGCACGGTCGTCCACACCTGCCGGCGCAGCAGTTCGCCGCCGGGGAAGCGCTGGTTGTCGCCGATCACTCGGGGCGCGCCGTCCCGCGGGTGGAGCACCAGCAGCGAGTCGCCGAGCACCAGGTACTCCAGGGCGCCGCCGCTCAGCCGGGCGGCGACCACCATCGCGGCCGGGGTGTTGGGGTGGCCGAGGTCGCAGCGGCCGCCGTGCAGCGCGGCGGTCTCCGCGATGGCGTCGGCCAGGCACTCGGCGATGGTGCGGTCGGTGCGGTCGGTCAGCCGGGCGAGCAGGTGGACGCCCAGCCTCCTCGCGTACCAGGCGGTGCCGTGGCGGCACCCGGTCTCCAGGTCGTCGGGCGTGCTGGACCCGTCCAGCAGCACCAGTGCTTCGGCGGAGGCGGCGGCGAAGTCCTCGCTCTCGCGCTCCGGCCCGTACGGTTCTCCGGCGAGCTGTACGTGCATCGGACCAGTCTGCGGGCCGGGGAGGCGGGCGAACAGGGGTGTGACAACGGTCTTCGGGCCGCGGGGCGAGCGGTGGCGACCGGGCGGAACGGGACATACCGTCGGATAACCGTCCGCCCTCACCCCTTGGAGTGCCGCGATGGTCTGGCAGTTCTTCGTTCTCGTGGCCGCGTCGCTGTTCTTTCCGGCGCTGGCGCTGTTCATGCTGATCGGTCCGCCGAGGTTCCCCGACGAGGAGAAATGAGCCCGCGGGCGCGGCCCCGGGCGTGGCAGGCTGGGGTCTGTCACGGCTCCGGCCCCCGGAGCCCCGTCCAGGAGGTCGCGCCATGACCCAGGAATCAGCCCCGCCCGCCGATCAGGAGCCCGCGGAGCAGTCGGCCGCCGAGGCCGCGCCGGCGGCCGGGGACGACGTGAAGGCAAAGTTCCTCGCCGCCCTGCAGGCCAAGCACGGCGGCCCGGCCGGGCGGGCCGGCGCCGGCGGTGATTCGAAGATCCACGGCACGCATGGCGCGGCCGGCGGCAAGCGCACCTTCCGTCGCAAGAGCGGCGGCTGACGGCGCTAGCGAGCAGTGACGCGGGGGGGGGGGCCCCCGGGGCGGGCGGGGGGGCGCGGGCCCGCCCCGGGGGGGCTGGGCGCGGGGGGGGGGCGGGGCCCGCCCCGGCCGATCACGGCCCCCCCGGCCTCGCCCGGGGATAGCACGCCCGAGGGCAGGCCCCAGTGTCTAACCCCCAACCAAGCGGCGGGGGCCCAACAGCCGGTCGGCTGCTGTGGTCTCCTGCTCCGGCC
>NZ_JBHWBW010000796.1:0-1636 GCF_042735675.1 Kitasatospora sp. NPDC059571 | reverse complement strand
GCTCGGTGGGCGATACTGGGATCGAACCAGTGACCCCTTCGGTGTGAACGAAGTGCTCTCCCGCTGAGCTAATCGCCCGGGCAACGAGTAGAACAGTAGCACCCTGCGGGCCCCGGTCCCTAATCCGTTCCCGGAGGGCCCGCCCGACGGGGCCACAGATCGCCCCCGGCGCAGCCGCGGTGAATGCCCGTCAGCGCGGCGGAATAGGTCCGAAAATAATGAAGGCCCAGACCGTAAAATGGTCTGGGCCTTTCATCTCACACTGCATTCCGGTGGGCGATACTGGGATCGAACCAGTGACCCCTTCGGTGTGAACGAAGTGCTCTCCCGCTGAGCTAATCGCCCGGGTGCAGGGAAAACATTACCCCATCCGCGGCGGTGCTCCGAACACCCTCCCGGCCCGACCCGCGGTCAGTGCAGGTTCCAGGGGAGCACCCAGCCGTACCGCACCAGGTACCAGACGGCGACCGCGGCGATCACCGCGAGCCCGATCGCGGTCAGCACGATGTTGCGGCGGCGCACCGCCGGGTCCAGCGCCCGGTCGGCGGCCTCGGAGACCTTGCGCCTCGTCCAGCGCAGCACCAGTTGCGCCCAGACGAACTCGGTGGCCCAGATCCCCATGCCCAGGAAGATGACCACCCAGCCCGGACCGGGCAGCGGCAGCAGCACCACACCGGCGCCGACCACCGCGAGGCCGACCACGAAGACCGCCACCTGCCAGCTGACGTGCAGCGCGCGCGAGCGCCGGATGAACAGCGGCGCCCGGGAGCCCAGCGGACGCCCCCCGCCGTCCCCGGCGGGCCCGGCCGACCCGTCGGCGCCCTCAGGTTTGTCGCTTCGCACAGCCATACGGGAAAAGTACCCGAGATACCGCCCGGTACGGGCCCGGGCGGGCCGCCCGCGGCGATTCCGCAATGCGCCGGAAGGGGTACGGCTCGGCGCGGAATCGGGACAGACGGGTTTACACCGGGCTTTCGGGTGGGATGGTCCGTTCGCCGACGTGCGAATCCCCGAGCGCACACTGAGCGAAAGGCCCTGGCGCTTATGAACACCACGGTCAGCTGTGAGCTGCACCTGCGCCTCATCGTGTCGAGCGAGTCCTCGCTGCCCGTCCCCGCGGGCCTGCGCTACGACACCGCGGACCCCTATGCCGTGCATGCCACCTTCCACACCGGTGCCGACGAGACCGTGGAGTGGGTGTTCGCCCGTGATCTCCTCGCGGAGGGGCTCCACCGACCCACCGGGACCGGCGACGTCCGGGTGTGGCCCTCGCGCAGCCACGGGCAGGGAGTCGTCTGCATCGCCCTGAGCTCTCCGGAAGGAGAAGCCCTGCTGGAGGCCCCGGCGCGGGCGCTCGAGTCGTTCCTCAAGCGCACCGACGCCGCCGTGCCGCCCGGCACCGAACACCGCCACTTCGACCTCGACCGGGAGCTGTCGCACATCCTCGCCGAGAGCTGACCCCGCGGGCCGGCCCGCCACGGCGAGCCGCGCCCCACTGCGTCCGTCCTACTCGGGGGCACGGTCGCACCATCCGCCACGCAAGCCCGGCGGCCTCGGGGCCACGCCCGGCCGCTCTCCGCACCGGAGGGCGGCCGGCGACGCAGGCGCCCGGCAGGACGGCCGGCCCCCCGCACCC
>NZ_JBHWBW010000795.1:0-1646 GCF_042735675.1 Kitasatospora sp. NPDC059571 | reverse complement strand
GCCCCGGACCGCGACAGCGGCCGGGGCCCGGCCCTTTCTCATCCGCCCCTCATCGGCTCGCCCGGCCGAGCTGCGGCACCCGCCTTATGCTCGAATGACCCGTTCGAGCAGAAATGGGATGCCATGTCCGATCGGCGTACCGACCGCACGACCAGCAGCCGCCGCCGCGGCCTGCGCATCGCGCTGTACGCCCTGGCCGGTCTGGTCCTGCTGGGCGCGGGCGCGGCCGGGTACGCGTACTGGCGGCTGAACGGCAACATCCACAGCGTCGACATCGACGCCCAGCTCGGCGCCGGCCGCCCGCCGGCCTCCATCGGCGGCGCCTTCAACATCCTGGTCCTCGGCTCGGACTCCCGGGCCGGTGCCAACGGCTCGCTGGCCGGCGGCGACACCGGGGACAGCGCCCGCTCCGACACCGCGATGGTGGTGCACGTCAACAAGGACCACGCGCACGCCTCGGTGGTCAGCATCCCGCGCGACACCCTGGTCTCCCGGCCCGCCTGCACGGCGCCGGACGGCACCGCGGTGCCGGCGGCCCGCAGCGTGATGTACAACTCCGCGTTCGAGGTCGGCGGCCCGGCCTGCGCGGTGAAGACCACCGAGCAGCTGACCGGGATGCGGATGGACCACTACGTCCAGATCGACTTCGCCGGCTTCGCCTCGCTGATCGACGCCATCGGCGGCGTCGACGTGACCACCACGGTGCCCATCTCCGACCAGGACAGCGGCCTGCGGCTGCCGGCCGGCACCCACCACCTGGCCGGCGCCCAGGCGCTGGCGTTCGTCCGGACGCGGCACGCCATCGGCAACGGCAGCGACCTCGGCCGGATCGAGCTCCAGAAGCAGATGGTGAAGTCGATCATGCACCAGGTCGGCGCGATGAACCTGACCTCCAACCCGGCACACCTGTGGTCGGTCGCGGACAAGCTCACCCGCTCGATGACCACCGACTCCGAGCTCGCCTCGGTCAGCGCGCTGGTGGGCCTGGCCAACACCCTCAAGGCGATCGGGCCGGACCAGATGACGATGGTGACCCTGCCGGTGGTCACCGCGCCCTCCGACCCGAACCGGGTGGTGCCGCAGAAGTCCGACGCGGCCCAGCTCTGGGCGGCCCTGCAGGGCGACTCCCCGGTGCCGCAGGCGGTGGTGTCGGCCCAGCCGTCCAACCCGGCCGACCGCACCACCGGAGCGAGTGCCGCCACCTCCCCGGCGGGTCCGGCGGCGACCGCCGCGGCCCGCGGATGAGCACGGGAATACCCGGGCGCGCCGCCCGGTTTGGGAAGAGGCGGCCGGTGCTGGCACACTGGTCCGTCGGTCCCGGTTCACGCGCGGCTGCCTGCCGCCGACCCGGTGCCCTCCCGAAACCTAGGAGAGACCCTTGAAGGCCAACGTTCACCCCGAGTACGTCGTGACCAAGGTGACCTGCACCTGCGGTAACGAGTTCACCACCCGCTCGACCGAGACCAGCGGCGAGATCCGCGCCGAGGTCTGCTCGGCGTGCCACCCGTTCTACACCGGCAAGCAGAAGATCATGGACACCGGTGGCCGCGTGGCCCGCTTCGAGGCCCGCTTCGGCAAGAAGCACAGCGGCGGCAAGGCCTAGCGCTTCCTCGGCGCCGGTCTCGGCGCCCCCGCATCACCGCGGG
>NZ_JBHWBW010000794.1:0-1652 GCF_042735675.1 Kitasatospora sp. NPDC059571 | reverse complement strand
GCCGGGGCCTTCGGTCGGGAGAGCGCTAGAAGAGCTTCAGCTTGTCGTCGTCGATGCCGCGCAGCTCGTCGTAGTCCAGGACCACGCAGCCGATGCCGCGGTCGGAGGCGAGCACGCGTGCCTGCGGCTTGATCTCCTGGGCGGCGAAGACGCCCTTGACCGGGGCCAGCAGCGGGTCGCGGTTGAGGAGTTCGAGGTAGCGGGTGAGCTGCTCGACGCCGTCGATCTCGCCGCGCCGCTTGATCTCCACGGCCACCGTGGCGCCGTCGGAGTCGCGGCAGAGGATGTCGACCGGGCCGATAGCGGTCGGGTACTCGCGGCGGATCAGCGACCAGCCGCTGCCGAGCACCTCCATGCGGTCGGCGAGCAGCTCCTGCAGGTGCGCCTCGACGCCGTCCTTGACCAGGCCGGGGTCGACGCCGAGTTCGTGCGAGGAGTCGTGCAGCACCTCCTCCAGGGTGATGATCAGCTTCTCGCCGGCCTTGTTGACCACCGTCCAGGTGCCGTCCGCCTCCTTGAGCGTGCAGGGCGGCGACATCCAGTTCAGCGGCTTGTAGGCGCGGTCGTCGGCGTGGATGCTGACGCTCCCGTCGGCCTTCACCAGGATCAGGCGGGTGGCGGACGGGAGATGGGCGGAGAGCCGACCGGCGTAGTCGACGGAGCAGCGGGCAATTACGAGACGCACGGTCGACCACGCTAGCCCACAGGGGCCAGTTGATGCGATTCCGCGACGACGGGGTGAAGAAACCGGAGGAGGGCCCGACCATGGTGACCGCGCGGTCACGTGCCGTGCACGGCGGGACCGACCGGCGGTGTCCGGCGGGCGCCGCCCGACGGGGATGGGGAGTTGATGTGAACCCTGCGACACGATCCGGCCAATCTGGCGTGTCGGACCGTGAATCCGACGGTATTCGATGCATTCCACCGTCGCACTGAGCGATGGCCTGTCACCCTGGTGTGAACGGCCGTCGTCACAGCCGACCGCGCTGCGGCGCCGGCGCATGCCCGGACGCCACCCGTGCGCCCGGACTGCGCTCCGCGCGCCGTCGACGTACTCCCGGAGCCCGTGCGGGCTTCGCGGGTCACAGCTGACCATCCATCAGCCTGACCGGGCGTCACATCCGGCCGGGCGGACGGGGAGTCCGCACGGATCGAGCACCAGCCCGCACCAACCGCAAGACCACGCCGGCGGGCCGCGCCGACGTGGACCGCGAGAGGAGAACCCATGTCGCTCGACGTCTCACCGGCCCTGCTCGAGATGGCCGAGAGAGGCGAGGTCGACGAGAGGGAGTTCGTCGACTGCGTCCGCACCTCCCTCCCGTACGCCTGGGAGCTGATCAGCTCGCTGGTCGCCCAGACCAAGGTCGACGGCACCGACTTCGCCGACAACCACGTCCCGCCGCCCAGCGAGCAGGCCCGCGGCCAGCTGCTGCGCGCGATGGCCAGTGACGCGATCCGGGGCGCCCTGCAGCGGCACTTCGGTGTCCGGCTGGCGTTCCAGAACTGCCACCGGGTCGCGGTGTTCGCACCCTCCGAGGCGAACGAGGAGCGCTACCGGCGCTTCACGTCCGTCCGGGCCCAGCTGCTCAACCAGTCGCCGGAGCTCCGCGACTGCTGAACCGCCGCCCGCGGGGCCGGCCGGCGCCCCGCGC
>NZ_JBHWBW010000793.1:0-1656 GCF_042735675.1 Kitasatospora sp. NPDC059571 | reverse complement strand
GGGCGCCCACTCAGTCTCCGGGCGTCGCCCGCATCCAGCGGTTGAGCCTCCCCGTGGCATCGTCAAAGGTGAGCCAGGTCCCGTCGCCGAGCGGCCGCATGTCGCGGTCGACGGGGCCCGCGGGGTACTCGACCGGGCCGTGGATCCGCAGGGTGTGCGCATCGAGCAGCCAGTGGCGCACCCTTCCGCGGTCGCCGTCCTCGTCGGGCCCGACCGCGGTGGCGATCACGGTGTCGGCGTCGACGAAGCCGCAGCCGTACTCCCAGCAGAGCGGCTCGGTGTCGCCCGCCGGCCCGGGTGCCGCCTCGGCGAGCACGGTGCCGTCCAGGGCGTGCAGCTGAAGGTCGAAACCACTGTGCTCGACCGTCAGGAAGCCCGGCTGCCCCGGGTGCACGTCCACCAGGATGCGGTCCATGCCCTCGTTCAGGTCCCAGCCCGTCAGGGCGGTGCCGTCCCAGCGCGCCCAGTGCAGCAGGATGCCGTCCTGGCCCATGCCGATGCACAGACCCATGTGCACACCGTCGGGGTGGGAGAGGTGGTGCGAACCGGATGCCGCGCTGTCCAGCGGCAGCCGGGCCAGCTCGCGGCCGTCCCGGGCGTCCAGGACCACCCAGCACTCCGCCCAGTCGTCCGGCTCCGGCTGGACCACGACGTGCGCCCACACCAGCCGGCCGTCGTCGGAGACCCGGCAGGAGCCGTGTTCGGAGCCGCGGCAGACCTCCCGCGGATCCCCCGTGTGCGGGTGGCCGAGCTCGGGCCCCCAGCAGCCGTGCCGGTACTCCCACAGCGTCTCGCCGCCCGCACCCACCGCCCGGACCGCACGCTGACCCGAGAACACCGCGAACGTGCCGTCGGGACTCATCGAGTGGACCCCGCCCTCCCACCCCGGCCACGGCAGGGGGAAGACGGCGAACGGCGCGCGCTCCCCGGTGAACACCTCGTCGAGGTCGTGGACCTCCAGCGTGTGGCCGTTCCGCAGCAGGCCGCGGATCGAACCGTCCGCGCGGCCCTCGAACGCGAAGCCGTCGACCAGCGCGCCCGCGCCCGGGAGCCGCACCGAGTCCTTGAGCCGTGCAGTGATCGCCATGCCGGCCAAGGTAGCCGACCGATCCGACACCCCGACCTGCCCGGGTACCAGCGGGAAGACAGCCCTCCGACGCCCGACCTAGGGGCCGGGTAGGGGTTGAGAGTGCCCCCGCCGAACCATAATCTCGCCAAGCGAAATGCAATAGGCGATCTGGCAGAAGCTCCTGGTGCCCGAAGTTGCCGACAACTTCGCCCGGGGGATTTCCACAGGTCATCGGCCATTGCTGTGAAATTCCCGCCGGTGAGAAATCCGTCGAATGACGCGAGCCGACTGGATGCGTTGAAGAGGTGGCATGTCATGGCGAATGAAGAGACACTTCGCGACTACCTCAAGTGGGTGACGGCCGATCTGGCCCAGACCCGCCAGCGGCTCCAGGAGGTGGAGGCAGCCGACCACGAGCCCGTCGCGATCATCGGCATGAGCTGCCGCTTCCCCGGGAACGTCGACACCCCCGAGGAGCTCTGGCAGCTCGTCAGCGAGGGCCGCGACGCGGGGTTTGGGGTGGCCCGGAAACGCCGCGTGGGCGCGTCCCCGAGTGTCCGCCCCCGCCGCCGCACACCCCGCGCCGC
>NZ_JBHWBW010000792.1:0-1660 GCF_042735675.1 Kitasatospora sp. NPDC059571 | reverse complement strand
GGACCTCGGCGCCGAGCGCGGTCAGCGTCTCGATGAGGACGGCGGTCTGCACGGTCATGTGCAGCGAGCCGGTGATCCGGGCGCCGGCCAGCGGCCGGGTCGCCGCGTACTCCGCGCGGATCGCCATCAGGCCGGGCATCTCGTGCTCGGCCAGCTGGATCTCCTTGCGACCGAACGGCGCCAGGGACAGATCGGCGACCTTGAAGTCCATCGCGTGCTTCCTCATTCCGGGATGTGTGATGACGGTGCGTCAGGCGGCGGCGAGCTGCGGCGCCCGGTGCGGCATTGCGCCGAGGCCGCGGTGGATCTCCAGCGCCGCGGTGGAGTTGTTCAGCGTGATGTAGTGCAGGCCGGGGGCGCCCTCGGCGAGCAGCCGCTCGCACATCGCGGTGGCGTGCTCCACACCGATCCGGTGTCCGGCCTCCGGCAGCCCGCGGGCCGCCTCCAGCCGGCGGGCCAGCGCCGCCGGGAAGCTCGCGTTGCTCAGCTCCGCGAAGCGGCGGATCTGGTCGAAGGAGGTGGCCGGCATGATCTCCGGGATGATCGGGGTGTCGCAGCCCGCGGCGGCGACCCGGTCGCGCAGCCGCAGGTAGTCCTCCGGGTCGAAGAACATCTGGGTGATGGCGTAGTCGGCGCCCGCCCGGCACTTGGCGACGAAGTGGCGGATGTCGCTGTCCCAGTCGGCCGAGCGCGGGTGGCGCTCGGGGAAGGCCGCGACGCCGACCGAGAAGCTGCCGGACGCCTTCACCAGGGCGACGAGCTCGGCGGCGTACCGCGGCCCGTGCGGGTGCGGGTGCCACGGCCCCTGCGGGTCGCCTGGCGGGTCGCCGCGCAGGGCGAGGATGTCGCGCACCCCCGCCGCGGCGTACGTGCCGATGATGCGCCGCAGTTCCGCGGTCGAGTGGCCGACCGCGGTCAGGTGGGCGACCGGCCGGAGCGTGGTCTCGGCGAGGATCCGCTCGGTGACCGCCAGGGTGCGGTCCCGGGATGCACCGCCGGCGCCGTAGGTCACCGAGACGAAGGTGGGCGCCAGCGCCTCCACCCGGCGGATCGTCCGCCACAGGGTGCGCTCGCCGGCCTCCGTCCGCGGCGGGAAGAACTCGAAGGAGAACGAGCGGCCCCCGGTGCGGATCGCGTCGGCGAGGCTCGGTACGGACCGGCCCGGAGGACCGGCGGTGGCGGTGGGCATGGACGGGTGCTCCTTCCGGCGGACCGGCGGGGGTGTCAGCCGGCGTTGAAGTACGTGACGTCGGGGTGGTGGACGACGATGGCGTCCGTGGACTGCTCGGGGTGCAGCTGGTACTCCTCGGAGAGCACCACGCCGATCCGCTCGGGCCGCAGCAGCTCGGCGATCTTGGTGCGGTCGGCCAGTTCGGGGCAGGCGCCGTAGCCGAGCGAGAAGCGGGCGCCGCGGTACTTCAGGGCGAACATGTCGCGGACGTCCTGCGGGTCCTCGTCGCCGAAGCCGAGCTCGAAGCGGACCCGGGCGTGCCAGAACTCGGCGAGCGCCTCCGCCAGCTGCACCGACAGGCCGTGGAGTTCGAAGTAGTCGCGGTAGGCGTCGGCGGCGAACAGCTCGTTGGCGGCCTCGGAGATGCGGTTGCCCATGGTGACCACCTGCAGCGCCACCACGTCGCGCTCGCCGGACTCCTCCGGGCGG
>NZ_JBHWBW010000791.1:0-1668 GCF_042735675.1 Kitasatospora sp. NPDC059571 | reverse complement strand
CATCAGGGCACTGCGGGCCGCCTCGTCGAGCTCGTGGGCGGTGGCCCGCTCCAGACGCCGCACGGCCAGCGCGGCGGCCTCGACGGCGTCGTCCACCAGGACGGTGCGCAGGCCCGCATCGAGGTCGGCGAGGCGGCGGCGGCGCATCGACTCGGCCACCTCCGGGGCGTAGTCCAGCGCGACCGGCTGCGCCGAGTAGACCTCCAGGCCGGCCGCGTGGGCCTCCGCCGCGAGCGCCCGGCTGAGCTCGTCGGCGAACCACTGGCCGTCGCGCAGGGCGGGCCCGGGGCCGGCGTTCGAGTCGCAGGGCAGCCGGCTGGCGGTGCGGCTGAGCACCGCGTGGATCTGCTCGCGCAGGTAGGCCTCGTGCTCGGCCACCGCGAGGACGGCCCGCGCGGTGTCCCGCACCCGCCAGACCACCAGCAGCCGTACGACGATCGGGGTGCCGGTGCGGTCGGTGACGGTGACCGGTTCGCTGCGCCAGTGACGCAGCCGGACGTCGATCCGGCGGCGGCGGACCAGCGGGTTGACCCAGACCAGTCCGGCCCGGCGGACGGTGCCGCGGTAGCGGCCCCAGCGGGTGAGCACGCGGGCCTCGCCGCCGGGGTTCGACAGCAGTCCGGCGAGGACGAGGACCATCAGCAGGCCGACCGCGGTGACCCCGGCGATCTCCGCGTCCACCAGGCCGGCCGGGCCGCTGCGGCGCAGGCCGTCCAGGCGGAGGTCCGGCAGGGCCTCGATCTGCGGCAGCAGCCCGGCCCGGGCGAGGATCACCACGATGCCGGCGGCGCCGAGCAGCAGGACGAGCAGGGCGAGCCAGCCGGGCAGGGCGAGCGCGTGGCGCTCGCGCAGGGCCTGGTCGACCCGGGGCGGGCGGCGGGCCGCGGGCGGTTCGGCCGGCCCGGCGTCAGGCCCGGCGGTCCGGCCGGGCGCCGCGAGTGCCGACACCGGGGTGAGCTGCTGGGTCGGCGGACCGTCCTGCTCGTCCCGCAGCAGCGGCGGGCCGGTGCGAACCGGCGTCGGGCCGCCCGTCGCGGCCGCGATCCTGCTGAAGGCGTGTCCGGTGGCGGCGGTGGACCCGGCGGAGCCGGACGCCGCAGCGCCACCGACCGGCGGGCGCGGTGGTCCGGCGGGGCCGGGGGCCGATCGCTGCGTTGAGTCGCGGGTGACGTCCATGCACCGATCCTCGGGTTGGCGTGTCGGGCAACGGGCGGACCGGATCTGACGGACCGTCCGATATCAGGCTAGGCGAAAAGTCATCAAATGGGACATTCACGATCATGTCGGCGTGTCGGCATCACGCCTGCTCACCGCCGTCGCCGGCCCGATCCGCGGGCCAGCAGCCGCCGCAGCAGCAGCCCCGAGCCGGCGGCCAGCAGCAGGCCGCCGCAGAACGCGGACCAGGGCGCGGAGACCCGGGCCGGCGGCACTCCGCCGGCGACGGGCGGCAGGGCCCGTGGATGTTCGGCCGGCGGCAGCGCCGACGGCGGGAGGGACGGGGCCGGACCGGACGGAGCGGCCGAACCCTCTGCACCGCCGGCACCCGCCGGCCCCCCGGCCGGTTGCCCGCCGCGGGGCGGGGCGGAGGTTGGCGGGCTGGCACCGCCGGGGGGGGGGGCGGCGGGGGGGGGGGGCGCGGCGGGGGGCGCGCGCGGCGGGCGCGGTGCC
>NZ_JBHWBW010000790.1:0-1676 GCF_042735675.1 Kitasatospora sp. NPDC059571 | reverse complement strand
CTGGCAGCGGCCTGATAGCCACACCCAGCGCCCCTGGGCGACCCAACCTTACGAATGGCTCGATCAACCCGACTCAGAAGGTAGAGCGGCCTGACGGGACTCATCCGATGCGCTCGGACATCGTGCCCGGCGGCACCTTCCCCGACCACTAGCTGCCCGACCGCACCAACGTGCCGAGGAAACCGGGCGAGTTGCAGGGCGACGACCCGCTCGTCCGCACGCTCGCCCGCGGCCACTGCTGCCCGAAGGAACACCAGCAGCACCTCGAACTCGCCGCGGCCTACCCGAAGATCGCCGTGGCCTCCACGCAGATGGCGACGATCTCGACCGACGAGCACCACGAATCAGAGGAGTTCCGCGCGTCGGTCGGCGCCCGGTGGCCGTTCCTCGCCGACCAGGGGCTGCGCGAGGCCTGGGACGCGGGTGACCGCTCGTCGTTCCACGGCTGGGCCGAGCGCGGCGGACCGGGGCCCACCGCACCGTGAGAGGGGCCCGGACCGGGCTGCAGCCGAGCGAGCCGCAGCGCCGCCCGATTTATGTTGTGCGCAATATAGTTGTGCGCTAGGTTTATCGGCGTCAGGCTGGCCCCGATCCCCTTACGGAGGAATCGACATGTCCGAGCACGCACCCACGCCCGTCCTCGAAGCCGCGGCCGCCGCGTTCGCCGAGGCGACCGCCAAGCCCCCCTTCCTCTTCGACCTGGCACCGGCCGAGGGCCGCGCGGCGGTCGACGAGGTCCAGTCGGGCGAGGTCGCCGAGCCCGCCGTCGACGAGGAGTGGATCAGCGTCGAGGGCGGCCCGACCGGCAGCGTCAAGGCCCGGATCGTCAAGCCGCTCGGCACCACCGGCCCACTGCCCGTCATCCTCTACGTCCACGGCGCGGGGTGGGTCTTCGGCAACGCCCACACCCACGACCGCCTGGTACGCGACCTCGCCACCGGCGCGCGTGCCGCCGTGGTCTTCCCCGAGTACGACCTCTCCCCCGAGGCCCGCTACCCCGTCGCCGTCGAGCAGAGCTGGACGGTGGCCCGGTGGGTCGCCGCGCACGGCGCCGAGAAGGGCCTCGACGGTACCCGGATCGCCGTGGCCGGCGACTCGGTCGGCGGCAACATGAGCGCCGCCCTCACCCTGCTGGCCAAGGAGCGCGGCGACGTCACCTTCGTCCAACAGGTGCTCTTCTACCCGGTCACCGACGCCGCCTTCGACACCGACTCCTACCACCAGTTCGCCCAGGGCTACTTCCTGCGCCGCGACGCCATGCAGTGGTTCTGGGACCAGTACACCACCGACGAGAAGGAGCGGGCCGAGATCACCGCGTCGCCGCTGCGCGCCACCACCGCGCAGCTGACCGGCCTTCCCCCGGCCCTGGTCATCACCGCCGAGGCCGACGTGCTGCGCGACGAGGGCGAAGCGTACGCCAACAAGCTCCGCACGGCCGGGGTCCCCGTCACCGCCGTCCGCTACCAGGGCATCATCCACGACTTCGTGATGCTCAACGCCCTGCGCGACACCCAGGCCGCCCGGTCCGCCATCAACCTCGCCACCGCCACCCTCCGCGAGGCCCTCGGGACGGCGTGAGGCACCTGACAGCGCGCCAGTGCCCGGGCGTGATCGCCCGGGCCCCGTCCCGCGCTGTCCGGCGGCCGGCCGGAGGCCGGATGACGCGGCATCCGGCC
>NZ_JBHWBW010000789.1:0-1689 GCF_042735675.1 Kitasatospora sp. NPDC059571 | reverse complement strand
CGGTCGGACCGCGCTGCGAGCCAGTCTAGTGCCGCACTCCGCCGCCACCTCCGGTAGGCGGCGCCGCGTGTTGCGGTGCGTCCGCGCGGGCCCCGTCCCCGCGCCCCGGCCGCGGGGTGCGCGGGTTCGGCCGGCGTTCACCCGTCCGTGGCGGGGCCGTCCCCGGCGGCTCCGCGCGGCGGTCGGGGTGCGCCCGGCGAGCGGCCGGATTCCCGGGAGCCGTGGGAGTGCGAGCCACTAGGGTGATCCGGTGAGCGACGATCCCGTGATACTGCGCCCGGTGTTCGAGGCCGACCTGCCGCTGCTCGAATCGTTCCTGACGGATCCGGAGGCCACCGGTCCGTTCCAGTGGCACGGGTGGTCCGACCCGGCGAGGTGGCGCCGTCGGTGGGCGCAGGACGGCCTGCTGGGCGACGACGGCGGACAGTTGATGGTGGAGGCCGGGGCCGCCGCGCAGGGCTTCGTGGCCTGGCGGAAGGTCGCGGCCACGCGCAGCTCGTACTACTGGAACATGGGGATCCAGCTGCGGCCCGCGGCCCGCGGGCGGGGCATCGGCACCCGGGCGCAGGCGGCGCTGGTCCGCTACCTCTTCGCCCACACGCCGGTGATGCGGATCGAGGCGGACACCGAGACTGCGAACACCGCCGAGCAGCGGGCACTGGAGAAGTGCGGCTTCCTCCGCGAAGGGGTGCTGCGCAGTGCGGGGTTCCGGGACGGCCGCTGGCGCGACGTGGTGCGCTACAGCGTGCTGCGCGACGACGTCACCGCGCAGGTGCTCCGGGCCGCGGTCTGACCGTCCGTCGGCGGTACGCGCGAGGGGAATACCCGGTGCGCGCGGGGGCTTCGGACGGGTGGAGGCGATCGCCGTTCGTGGCGGTCGCCGGATGGAGGGGACCATGACCGCGCTGACCGTCCACTACCTCGGCGGTCCGACCGCCGTGCTCGAACTCGGCGGGCTGAGGCTGCTGACCGATCCGACCTTCGACGGTCCGGGGGAGTACCCGGTCGGAGCGCGCAGACTGGTGAAGACGGCCGGCCCGGCGGTCGGCGCGGACGAGGTCGGGGCGGTGGACGCGGTGCTGCTCTCGCACGACCAGCACCCGGACAACCTGGACACCGCGGGCCGTGCCCTCCTGGCCGGCGTGCCGCTGGTGCTGAGCACCGGTGCGGCGCAGGCCCGGTCGGGCGGATCCGTCCGCGCGGTCCCGAACTGGCAGACCGTCACGCTGCCGCGGCCCGGCGGCGGTGAGCTGCGGATCACCGGAGTGCCCGCGCAGCACGGCCCGGACGGCTCGGAGCACCTGGTGGGCGAGGTCACCGGCTTCGTGCTGGCCGGTGACGGCCTGCCGACCGTGTACGTGAGCGGGGACAACGCCTCGCTGACGGTCGTCCGGGAGATCGCGGACCGGCTCGGCCCCATCGACGTGGCGGTGCTGTTCGCGGGCGCGGCCCGCACCCCGCTCGTCCCGGACGCCCCGCTGACGCTCACCGCCGGCGACGCGGCCGAGGCGGCGCGGCTGCTGGAGGCGCGGGCGGTCGTCCCGCTGCACTTCGAGCACTGGGCGCACTTCACTGAGGACGGGGATGCGCTGGCCGCCGCCTTCGCCGAGGCCGGCCTGACCGCTCTGCTGCACCTGCCGAAGCCGGGGCAGCGCATCGCCCTCTGACGGCCGCCCGCCCCCGGCGCAC
>NZ_JBHWBW010000788.1:0-1698 GCF_042735675.1 Kitasatospora sp. NPDC059571 | reverse complement strand
CGCGCCCCCGCGGGGGGGGCCGGGGGCGGGGGGGGGGGGGCGCGGGGGCGGGGGGGGGGGCGGGGGGGGCGCGCCCCCCCCCCCCCCCCGCGCGGGGGCGCCGGGGGGGGGGGGGATCGACCCCGGGGCGGGCAGCGGGCACTGCAGCGGGGCAGCGGGACACGCCGGACCGGGCCCGGGCGGACGCCGCCCGTCTGCTGCGCCGGCTGACCCGTCGCGAGGCGCAGGTCCTGGCCCGGCTGGCGGCCGGCGACGACGACCGGGCGGCGGCCGCCGCGCTGGGCATCGCGCCCGCGACGGCCCGCACCCACCTGCAGAAGGCGATGCGCAAGCTCGGCGCGGAGAACCGCGCGGACGCGGCCCGCCTCGCGGCCCTGCTGACCCCTCCCCCGGACGACCGACAAACGCCGCCCGCCGGCCCGGCACGCGCCTCCGATCCGGCACCGCGCAACGAAGCCGAACCGGCCGAACCCGAACCGACCGAACCCGAACCGGCCGTCACCCCGGCCGCGGAGACCGCGACGGCACCGGCCGACGCGCCCGCACCCGCACCCGCACCCGCACCCGCACCCGCACCCGCACCCGCACCCGCACCCGCACCCGCACCCGCACCCGCACCCGCACCCGCACCCGAGCGGGAGGCCCCCGCGGCCCCGCCGGTTCCGGCCCTGCCCGCCGACTTCGCGGCGTTCAGCGCGGCGGTGCACACCCGGCTGGTCCAGCAGACGTACCTGGTGGCCGGCTCCGCGCACCGGGCCGACCGGTGCGTCCGGGCGGCGCTGGGCGCGGCCTCGTTGTGCTGGGCGGAGGTGTCCGCGCTGCCCGACCCGGAGGGATGGGTGCGGGCCGCGGCGTTCGAGTCGGCACTGTCGCCCTGGCACCGCACGCGCCGGCACCGGGGCGGGCGCCGGCGGGGCAGCCAGGTCACCGCGGAACAGCGGGCGGCCGACCGGGCGCTGCTCGCCGCGCTGCGCCGGCTGTCCCGCGCCCGGCGGCGCGCGGTGGTCCTCCACGACGCGGTGGGACTGCCCGTGCCGGTGCTCGCGGCCGAGGTGGAGGCGAGTTCGGCGGCCGCCGAGGGCAGGGTGCTGGCGGCCCGCGCCGAGCTGGCCCGGGCCGTTCCGGCGCTGGTCGGCGAGGACCCGCTGGCCCCCGGCTTCGGGCCCGGGCTCGGCGGGCTGCTGCACGATGCGGCGGTCCGCGCCTGCCCCGCACCGCCGAAGCCGGAACCGTCCCGGCTGGCGTCCGCCGCCCGGCTGCGGGCTGGCGGGGCGACGTCGGCCGCTGCCCTGCTGACCGTCGTCGTGGCGGGCGCGATGGTGGCCGCCCTGGTGGACGGCGGCCCCGAGGACCAGGCCCGTCCGCCGGCCCGCGTGGTGGTCGCCCCACCGCCGGAGGTCTGCTCGGCGGCCGGTAGCGGCAGCGCCGGGCCGGCCGCGCCCGGGCGGGCACCGGGCCTGCGCAGCCCCTGGTGCAACCCCGCACCGCCGCAGTCGGCGGCCCTTCCGCCCCAGGACGCCGACCCGTCCGCCGGTGCACCGCAGGACGACGGGTCGCCGTCCGCCGCGGCCTCTCCGGCCGACGGTGCCGGCGCGCAGGGGCTCTCCGCCCCGCAGACGGCCGTGCCGCTCGGCGCCGCGGCCCGGCCGCCGGCCGGCTGTGCGGGCGGCGCCGGGCCGGCCGCGGGCGCGCTCGTCC
>NZ_JBHWBW010000787.1:0-1713 GCF_042735675.1 Kitasatospora sp. NPDC059571 | reverse complement strand
GCCTACGCCCGCAGGACGGTGTCGAGGCGCTCGGCGGTGAGGGCGTCGAGGACGCCGTCGTCGAGGACGCCCGCGGTGTGGACGACGCCGGTGAGCCGGTGTCCGGCGAGGGCGGCGGCCAGCGCCGCGCGGTCGGAGACGTCGCAGGCGGTGACGGTGGCCTCGGCGCCGTGCTCGGCGAGGTCGGCGAGGAGTTCGGCGGTGCCGGGGGCGTCGGCGCCGCGGCGGGAGAGCAGCAGCAGGCTGCGGACACCGTGCTCGGCGGCCAGGTGGCGGGCGACCAGGGTGCCGAGGGCGCCGGAGGCGCCGGCGACCAGGACGGTGCCGTCGGGGCCGAAGGCAGCAGCGGCCGGCTCGGCGGCGGTGCGCACCCGGGCGAGCCGGGGGACGTGCACCGCGCCCTCGCGGACGATGAGTTCGGGTTCGCCGGCGGCGAGGGCACCGGCCAGGGCCTCGCCGGGGACGCCGTGCGCGTCGAGGTCCAGCAGGACGAGGCGGTCGGGGTGCTCCAGCTGGGCGGAGCGGATCAGGCCGCGGACGGCGGCGCCGGCGAGAGCGCCGGGGCCGTCGGCGGCGCCACTGGTGGTGAGGACGAGGCGGGCGGCGCCGAGCCGGTCGTCGGCGAGCCACTGCCGGGTCGCATCGAGGGCCCGGTGCAGGGCGGCACGGAGCCCGGCCGGGTCGTCCGCCGGCTCGGCATCGGTGTGGCCGACGGGCAGGAAGACCGCGTCGGGGGCGGTGCGGCCGGCCTCGACGGCGGCGGCGAGGGCGGCCGGGTCGGGGTACTGCTCGGCGCCGAGGGCGGCGAGCGCCGGGGTGGCGGCGCCGAGCACGGCCCAGCGGCCGGTGGTGGCGGCGGAGACCGGCAGGGCCGTCCGTTCGATGCGGAACAGGGCGTCGCTGCGGGCGGCGCGGGCGGCGTCGAGCTGCTCGGCGGAGATCTCGCGCAGGGCCAGGGAGCGCACCGACAGGACGGGCCGGCCGGTGGCATCGGCCGCCTCCAGGGCGACCTCGCCGCGGCCGAGGACGGTGGCGCGCAGGCGCAGCGCGGTGGCGCCGGTGGCGTGCAGGGTGACGCCGTGCCAGGAGAACGGCAGGCCGCCGCGGACGGCGTCGTCGGCGGTGTCGGCGCCGAGGGCGTGCAGGGCGGCGTCGAGCAGGGCGGGGTGCAGGCCGTAGCGGTCGGCGCCGTCGAGGGCGGGCTCGGGCAGGTCGATCTCGGCGAGGATCTCGGTGCCGTGCAGCCAGACGGCGCGCAGGCCCTGGAAGGCCGGGCCGTAGCCGAATCCGGCGTCGGCCAGCCGGGCGCGGACCTCCCGGACGTCGACGGGCCGGGCGTCGGCGGGCGGCCAGGCGGCGAGGTCGGGTCCGGCCGGGTCGGCGGCGGGGGCGAGCAGGCCGCCGGCGTGGCGGGTCCAGGGCTCGTCGGCGTCGGCGTGCTCGGGCCGCGAGTGGACGGAGAGGGTGCGGCTGCCGGTCCGGTCGGCGCCGCCGACCACGATCTGCAGGTGGACGCCGCCGCGCTCGGGCAACAGCAGCGGCGCCTCCAGGGTGAGTTCCTCGACGAGGCCGCAGCCGGCCTGTTCGGCGGCACGGACGGCGAGTTCGACGAAGGCGGTGCCGGGCAGCAGGACGCTGCCCTGCACGGCGTGGTCGGCGAGCCAGGGGTGGGTGTCGAGGGCGATCCGGCCGGTGAACAGGACGCCGTCGCCG
>NZ_JBHWBW010000786.1:0-1725 GCF_042735675.1 Kitasatospora sp. NPDC059571 | reverse complement strand
GGTTTGCCCCTCTCCCCCGCCAGAGTCAATGACCCCCCGGCCCCCCCCCCACACGACCCCGGGGGGGGGCCCCCCCCCCCCCCCGCCGCCGAAGGGCGACGGCGGCGGCCACACCGGGATCGACGGTGCGGGCGGCGGCCACGGCGGTGGTCACGGCGGAGGCCAGGGCGGCCACGGCGGGGGCCACGGCGGTGGCGGCGGGTCCGACTCCCCCGGCGGCAGCGACACCTCGGGCAACGACGGCTCCGGCATCACCAGTCACCCCGGCGGCAAGCACGACGGTCCGAAGATCAAGGACCACAGCAACGGCGACTGGCAGACCCGCATGATCAACGGCAAGGGCTGGGACGACTGGAGCCCCACCCACAAGTGGCACCCGCGCAACGGCGGCGGTGCCGGCGCACTGGCCCAGCCCCAGCTGGACGGCGCGTCCGACGAGCGCCGGGCGATGGTCGACCGCGCGATGGAGCGGGTCAACCGCAAGCTCGGCTACAGCCAGGGCGCGGAGACCAACGGCTACCGGGTGGACTGCTCCGGCTTCGTCTCCGCCGCCTGGGGGCTCCCGCAGCCCGGCACCACCACCGGCCCCCTCATCAGCGAGGGCGGCGGCTTCGCGCACCACATCTCCAAGGGGTCGATGGAGCCCGGCGACGCCATGGTCGTCCACCACACCAGCGGCGACCACGAGCAGCACGTGGTGCTCTTCGGCGGCTGGGCCAACAAGGAGCACACCCGGATGATCGTCCTGGAGGACAGCGGCAGCCGCGGCTGCGTCTCCCGGGAGACCAACCTCTCCGAGTTCGCCGAGTACACCGCCATCCGCAAGAACGGGATGTGAGCGGAGAACGACAGCACGACGGCCCCGGGCCCGCGCCCTGCGCGCGGGCCCGGCGGCCCACCGCGGTCAGCCGTAGCGCCGGTCGGCGAGGCCGTCGCGCAGCGCACGCAGCCGGTCGGCGGGGGCGCCGAGCCCGCTGAGCCCGAGCCGGGCCGCCTCCGAGCGCGGCGCCCGCACGGGCGCGAACGCGAGGTTGGCCGACTGGTGCAGCATCCACTGGTGGTAGGCGACCAGGCGGACCGCGAGCTCCCGGACACCCGCCAGTTCACCGGTGGCGGGCAGCGCCCGCAGCCACCCCGCGTACCGGCCGTATCGGACGGCCGCCCGGGTCAGCTCCTCCGCCAGCGCGGCCGGCACCGGCCCCGGCTCACCGCAGGCCGCCACCGCGCGGTCCGCCGACGCCTGATCGGCCACCGCGGCGTCCAGCACCGCGAGCAGCGCCGCGGCCTGCTCGTCCGGCCCGAACGGAAGGCCGACCGGGTCCGGCGGGGTACGCAGGCCGAGCCCGCCCGCGATCCTGTGCAGCAGCGCCGACCGGCGGCCGCGCCGGGGTGCTGTCGGGACTGTGGACACCGCTGCCTCCCGGGGGTGGGCGGACCCGGTCGCGGAACGCCGTCCGCGCGGCTGCGGCCGACCCGTCCCGCGTACCCGGTGCACCGGCACGCAGTTCCAGTGTGCGCCCGCCGGTGTCGGGCCGGCGTCAGCCCGAACGCCGCCGGGCCCGGCGGCGCGGGGCCGCCCCGGGCAGGCCCCGCACCGGCGCCGGGGCGCGGCGCGCCCCCCCGCGCCGCCCCCCACCACCAAGAAAACTCAACACCCAAACAAAAAAATTTATTTTTTTATAAAAAAAAAAAAAAAAAAAAAAAAAAAAACAAAACAAAAACTCA
>NZ_JBHWBW010000785.1:0-1726 GCF_042735675.1 Kitasatospora sp. NPDC059571 | reverse complement strand
CCCTAATCCGTAGTGAAGGCGGCTCCAGAGCGTCTCGGTCGGGGCTTCGGGGGCTGCCTGATCTGACGGACACCTTCCTTACTCCTGGCCCGGCGAGGCCTTGACGAAGAGCGGTGCCGTCACGTGGTGGGTTTCGTGGTGATCGCGTGGGCGCCGGGCTGATGCCTACGACAACCCCGGCCTGGAAGGCCCTATGAGAGAGCGGCACAGTCCGGCGTCGTCGGGCCGCCGCGAAACCCGCCCAAGATCGTGTTTCCGTGGTCGTGGTGCGAGCCCGCTCCAGGGATGACCTCTTCTTGATCCGCGAGCCTTCGAGCTCTGGCACAGACGGGGGCCCCTGGGGTGCGCTGGTGTCATGAACGGCTACTGAGATGGCGGACCATCGAGTCCTGGGATTAGGGCGCCGCGTGACCCGCATGTGCTCGTGACCTGCGAGAACAGGCAACGTTGGGAGAATCGGTTGAAGATCTTCTGCGGCATCGACTGGGCCGAATCGCACCACGACGTCGCGCTGGTCGACGACACCGGCGCCCTGCTGGCCAAGCGCCGGATCGCCGACGACGCGGCCGGCTACCGAATCCTCCTCGACCTGCTCGCCGACCACGGCGACACTGGGGCGGCCCCGATCCCGGTGGCGATCGAGACCAGCCGCGGCCTGCTGGTCGCCGCCCTGCGTACCGGGCAGCGGCAGGTGTTCGCGGTCAACCCGCTGGCCGCCGCCCGGTACCGCGACCGGCACGGCGTGAGCCGCAAGAAGTCCGACCCGGGCGATGCCCTGGTGCTGGCGAACATCCTGCGCACCGACATGCCCATGCACCGGCCGTTGCCCGCCGACTCCGAGCAGGGCCGGGCCGTCACCGTGTTGGCCCGCGCCCAACAGGATGCCGTCTGGAACCGGCAGCAGCTCGGCAACCAGATCCGCTCGCTCCTGCGCGAGTACTACCCAGCCGCCCTGGAAGCCTTCCAGAGCAAGGCCGGCGGTCTGGCCCGGCCGGACGCCCGCGCCGTGCTCACTGCGGCACCGACTCCGGCCGCGGCCGCGAAGCTCACCCCGGCCCAGCTGCGGGCCGCGCTCAAGCGCGCCGGCCGCACGCGAGGGATCGACGCCGAGGCAGAACGGCTCCGCGAGGTGTTCCGGGCCGAGCAGGCCCGCCAGCCGAAGGTGGTCGAGGACGCCTTCGGCCATCAGCTGGCCGCCCTGCTCAAGCAGTTCGACGCGGCCTGCCGGGCCGGTGACGACCTCGCCGAGGCCGTCGAGATCGCTTTCCGGGAGCACCCCGACGCCGAGATATACCTCAGCTTCCCCGGCCTCGGCGTCCAGCTCGGCGCCCGCCTCCTGGCGGAGATAGGCGACGACCGGACCCGCTTCGCCGACGCCCGCGGCCTCAAGGCCTACGCCGGCTCCGCACCCATCACCCGGGCCTCCGGCAAGAAGAGCTACGTCGGCAGGCGCATGGTCAAGAACAACCGGCTCATGCACGCCGGATTCCTCTGGGCCTTCTCCGCCCTCACCGCCTCGCCCGGCGCCGACGCCCACTACCGCCGCCGACGCGAGCACGGAGACTGGCACGCCGGCGCCCAACGCAACCTCCTGAACCGACTGCTCGGCCAGCTCTTCCACTGCCTTCAGAACCGCCAGCTGTTCGACGAGAACCATGCCTTCACCTCCTCCGTCACGTCATCAATCACGGCTGCTGCTTGACTCAATAGCCCCCTGAGATGTCTC
>NZ_JBHWBW010000784.1:0-1733 GCF_042735675.1 Kitasatospora sp. NPDC059571 | reverse complement strand
GGCCTGCCTAGAGTCGGGGCGTCGGGCCGCCGACGGGGCGGCCGCGTGGAGAGGACGGGCCGTGCTCCGTACCAGCAAGGCGTTCAGCGGCTTCGCCGTGAACGATCTCCGGAAGGCCAAGGACTTCTACGCCGGGACGCTCGGGCTGGAGGTGACCGAGGAGCACGGCATGCTCCAGCTGCACCTCGGCAGCGGAGCCAGGGTCCTCGTCTACCCGAAGGACGACCACGTCCCTGCCACCTTCACCGTGCTGAACTTCCCGGTGGCCGACGTCGAGCAGGCCGTCGACGCGCTGGTGGCGAGCGGGGTCGAGATGCGCCGCTACCCGGGCTTCGACGCCGACGAGAAGGGCATCCTCCGCGGGCCGGGGCCGCGGATCGCCTGGTTCACCGACCCGGCGGGCAACGTGCTGTCGGTGATCCAGGAGGACTGAGCCCTCCGGCCGTCCCACGGCAGGTCCCGGCCCGGCGCGGCCGGGACCGATCGCCGGCCGGGTCTCCCCAGCGGGCCCCGAGGCCGGAAGAATCGGGGCATGCCCGACCCCGAGGTGCCCCCGCCCGCCCTGATCCCGCCCGTCCCGTCCCGGCTGGTGCAGCGCGTCACCTGCCGCCGCTGCGGCCGCCCGCTGCACGACCCGCTCTCCCGCATGCTGCGGCTGGGCCGCGAGTGCCGGGGGCCCGAGGCGCCGGTGCGGGTGGTCGAGGGCGAGCAGGACGCCCTGCCGGGCCTGGCTCCCGTTCCCGGACCCCCGGCGCCCGCGCGGCCCGGGCCAGCGAAGAAGGCCGACCGATGACCGACGACCTGCGTGCCCGGCTCGACGTCCTCGCCACCGAGGCGCACCGGCCGGAACTGGCCGGCCTCGACCGGCTGCCGACCGCCGAGCTCGCGGCCCTGATGAACGCCGAGGACGCGACCGTCCCGGCCGCCGTGGGCCGCCGGCTGCCGGAGATCGCCGCGGCGGTCGACGCGATCGCCGAACGGCTCGCCCGTGGCGGCCGCCTGGTGTACGCGGGGGCCGGCACCGCCGGCCGGCTCGGGGTGCTGGACGCGGCGGAGTGCCCGCCGACCTTCGGCACCGACCCGGGGCAGGTGGTCGCCCTGATGGCGGGCGGTGCACGGGCCGTCACCGAGGCCGTCGAGGGCGCCGAGGACGACCGGAAGGCGGCCGTCGCCGACCTGGCGGGCATCGCGCTCACCCCGGACGACGTGGTGCTGGGCGTCTCGGCGTCCGGGCGCACGCCCTATGCCGTCGCGGCCGTCGAACACGCCCGTGCGCTGGGTGCGCTGACGGTCGGTCTGGCCTGCACCGACGGCTCCGACCTGGGCGCGGCCGCGGAGCACCCGATCGAGGTCGTGACCGGCCCGGAGCTCCTCACCGGCTCCACCCGGCTCAAGGCCGGCACCGCGCAGAAGCTGGTGCTCAACATGGTGTCGACCCTCACCATGATCCGGCTCGGCCGCACCTACGGGAACCTCATGGTCGACCTGCGGGCCACCAACGAGAAGCTCCGCGCCCGCTGCCACCGCATCGTCACCCTGGCCACCGGCGCCGACCCCGGCGCCGTCGACCGCGCCCTGGCCGCCGCCGGCGGCGAGGTGAAGCCCGCGGTCCTCACCCTCCTCACCGGCCGCCCCCCGGCCGAGGCCGCCGCCCTCCTCGCCGAGCACGGCGGCCGCCTCCGCGAGGCCCTGGACGCGGTGGCCGGCGAGGGTCACCCCGCAGGGTCCCGACG
>NZ_JBHWBW010000783.1:0-1779 GCF_042735675.1 Kitasatospora sp. NPDC059571 | reverse complement strand
CTCACCGACACACCCACCACCCCCCCGCCCCCACATCACCGCGGGGGGGGGGGGGGGCGCCGGGGGCGGGCCCCCCCCCCCCCCCGCTGGAGGCGTGCGAGGCGAGAAGCAGGGTTCAGGCCCGGAGTGTCAGCTGCGCCCCTCCTGGCGTCGATCGTGCGGCTCGAATCATGCGCGCCCTGCCAGGCCGGTGCGGCGCGTGCTCCCGGGTCAGTCCAGGGCGCCGTTGATGGTCGCCCGGGGAATGGCGATGTTCGGCACGTGATAGGCCTCGAGGATCTTCTTGTAGGAGCCGTCGTCCATGAGGGACTGCAGGGCGGCCTGGATTGCCTCCTTCAGGCCGGGGATCGACTTCGAGACACCGATGCCGATGGGCGAGGCGCTGGTCGGGCCGACGGCCTCCTTGCCGGAGACGGTGTCGAAGGCGGTGCCGTTGTCGGCGGTGTCGGCGACGTAGGCGGCGGTGACTTCGTCAAGGAAGTCGGCCGACACCTTGCCCGAGCGAAGGGCGAGCTGCGCCTCGGAGTCCTTCGGGAAGGCCAGCACGGTGATGGCGGGCTTGCCCTGCTGCTTGCACAGCTCCTGGCGCTGCTCGAGGATCTTCTGGTGGTTGGTTCCGGTCTGGACCGAGACGCTCTTGCCGCAGACGTCGGTGACGACCTTGATGTTGTCCGGGTTGCCCTTCTTCACCAGCCAGCCCGGGCCGGCGTTGATGTAGTCGACGAAGTCGACCGCCTGCTGACGCTCCTTCTTGTCGGTCATGGCGGACACCACGGCGTCGAACTTGCCGGCCTGGACCGCCGGGAGCAGGCCGTCGAACTTCTGTCCTGCGAACTCGAACTTGATGCCCAGTCGCGCGCCGATGGCCTGGCCGAGGTCGTAGTCGAGGCCGGTGATCTCCTTGCTGCCCTCGGAGACGTACATCTCGAACGGGGGGTAGGGCACGTCGGTTGCGACCCGGACCTTGCCTGCCTTGCGGATCGCCTGGGGGAGGCGGTCGGCGAGCGTGCTGTCGGAGGAGATGGTGATGCCCTTGACCGTTGCCGACGTGGGGGCGGAGGGCGGCGCGTCTGCGGACCGCTTGTCGGCGGAGCTGGAGCAGGCGGCGAGGGCCAGGGTGCAGGCCGCTGCCAGCGCAACGGCGGAGATTCCGCGCGAGGACATGGAGGTGCGGGGGTTCTTCATGGTGGGGGAGTCCTTGAGGTCGAGGCCGTGGGTGTGCCAGTGACGCGAACAGAAGTTACAACCGGCCGGTCCCAAGCGGGAATGTATCGCGTGTTACGTTCTTGCAACGCTCTCCGACCCTGAGTGCCGGTCGTTGCGGCACCGAGTCCCGGGATGGAATAAATATTACAGAATAGCTATCTATGGTGACGTATGTAACCTAAGCTGCGATTCCCGCCCTCGCCCGCCCTCGCCCTCAGGGCCGACCCAGGAACCGCCATGACAGACACCACCAGCGCGTCCACGTCCCGCACATCTGTTGCACCCACCGGCCGCACCGAGCACGACCTGCTCGGCGAACGCGAGCTGCCCCATGACGCCTACATCGGGATCCACACGCTCCGGGCCACGGAGAACTTTCCCCTCACCGGCATCCCTGTCTCAGCCCACCCGCGGCTGGTCACCGCGTTGGCCGCAGTGAAGCAAGCGGCCGCGCTTGCCAACAGCGAACTTGGCCTGCTGGACGCCGAGCGCGCGCTCGCCATCGTCGGCGCCAGCGGGGACATCCGCGCCCGCGCCCAGCCCCAGCACGTCGTCGTCGCCGACCGGCAGGGG
>NZ_JBHWBW010000782.1:0-1794 GCF_042735675.1 Kitasatospora sp. NPDC059571 | reverse complement strand
CCGGGCCGCCGTCCACCGGGGGCTACTCCACCGGCGCCTTGTCGCGCAGCACCTCGATGAAGGCGCGCATCCACGCCGGGTGGTCGGGCCACGCCCGGGCCGAGACGACCACGCCGTCGACCACCGCCTCGCCGTCCACGAAGCCGGCCCCGCCCGCCGCCACGTCGGGCTCCAGCGCGGGGTAGGCGGCCGTGCGCCGGCCGGTGAGCACGCCGCCGACCAGGGTGATCAGCGGGCCGTGGCAGATCTGCGCGACCGGCTTGTCCAGCTCGAAGAAGTGGCGGGCGATCCGCTGCACGTCGGCGTTGTTGCGCAGGTACTCGGGGGCCCGGCCGCCCGGGACGACCAGCGCCGCGTAGTCGGCGGGGTCGACGTCCGCGACCGCGACGTCGGCGGGCCAGGTGTAGCCCGGCTTCTCGGTGTAGGTGTCGAAGCCGTCCACGAAGTCGTGCACCACGAACTGCAGCGTCTTCTTCGCCGGCGCGGCGATGTGCACCTCGTAGCCCTCCTCGCGCAGCCGCTGGTAGGGGTAGAGGACCTCCAGCGACTCCGCCGCGTCACCGGTGACGATCAGAACCTTGACTGCCATGCCGGCGGTACCGTCCCTTCGCTGCGCCCACCCGGTGTGAGCCCCGACACACACTGCCGTCCGGCGGCCCTTCGGGCAATGCGGCGCGCGAGGCACGGGCGGCTCGCGCCCCGAACTCCGTCGTGCGCCGACCATGCGCCCCCGGAAGGGGACGCGCGCCGAACGGCCGCCCGCCGTCCGGGCGCGGCGGATGCACCGCGCGGACGCGCTCCGGGGGCGGCCGGCCCGGCCGCCGCCTAGCGTGCAGGTGAGTCGTGTCCCAGGCCCGGAGGTCGCCATGCAGTGCTCGCAGATCGTGGGATCCAGCACCGTCGCCAACCTGCGCGATCTCGGCGGCATCGCGCTCCCCGGCGGCCGCCGGGTCCGCCCCGGGACGGCCTTCCGCTCGGGCCAGCTGGACCGCCTGGACACCGCGGCCGACCCGGTCTTCGCCCGGCTGGGCATCCGCACCGTGGTCGACCTGCGCACCGAGCGGGAGCGGACGGTGCGGCCGGACCGGATGCCGGGCGGCGCCCACCTGCTGGTCGCCGACGTGATGGCCGACCCGGCGGGTACCGGCACCGCCGCCCGGCTGGCCGCGGCGCTCGCGGACCCGGCGGTGGCCGCCCGCGAGTTCCGCAACGGCCGCGCCGCGCACGCGCTGGCCGCCGACTACCGGGCCTTCGTCACCGCGGAGTCCGCCCGGCACGCCTACCGCCAGCTGATCACCGCGCTCGCCCACAAGGAGGGCGGACCGGTGCTGTTCCACTGCACCGCGGGCAAGGACCGCACCGGGTGGGGCACCGCGCTGGTCCTGCTGCTGCTCGGCGCCGACACGGCGACGGTGGAGGCCGAGTACCTGTCGGTCGGCCCGGCGGTGCGCGCGGCGTTCGCGCCGATGGTGCAGGAGTTCACCGCCGCGGGCGGCGACCCGGAGATCGCGGACGCGGTGTTCGGCGTCCGGCCGGAGTACCTGCGCGCCGCGCTGCAGGCCGTCGCCGACGGCTGGGGCGACGCGGAGAGCTACGCCCGGGCCGCCCTGGGCGTCAAGGACGAGACCCTCGGGCACCTCCGGGAGAACCTGATCGCCTGACCCGCCCGACCCGTGGCGCCCGCGGCGGCGCGGCGGGGGGGGCGGGGGGCGGGGGGGGGGGGGGGCGGGCGGCGCCCGCCGACGCGGGGCGGCCGGGCGGGGGGGGGGAGCCCCGCCAGGCCGCGGGCCCCCG
>NZ_JBHWBW010000781.1:0-1794 GCF_042735675.1 Kitasatospora sp. NPDC059571 | reverse complement strand
CCGCCCGCTCTCAGCGGGCGGCCGCGCGGCGGACGGTGTCCAGCGATGCCACCGGGGCGTTCTGGCGTACCCGCGGAGGAACCCGCTCGCCCGGTGGCGGCAGCTCCGTGACCGTGTGCACCGGCCCGTCGGCCCACGATCCCGAGTGCGGCGTACGGCCGCGCCGGCCGTCCCCGAGCGAGTGCCAGCCCGCCGGTGTCAGGGTGAGGTACGGGCCGCAGCGCAGTCCGTGCAGGGCTGCGGCGTCCTGCAGCCCCCACATCCAGGCGCCGTCCTGCTCCGTCCACTCCGGAGTGCCCTCGCGGCAGCGCAGCAGCACCGCAGTGCGGACCGGCGCCGCGAGTCGCAGATCGTGCGGGATCACCAGCCGCAGGTGGGCGAGGATGCTGTTCCGGTGCTGCCAGCCGTCGGTGATGTGCGGGCGGACGCCGAAGGAGGCGGAGGCCACCAGCCGCTGCTCCGCGTCCAGGACCGCGACCACCGTGGTGCCGGGCTGCGGGAGGTGGCGCTGGTGCAGCTCGCGCACGAAGTCCCCGGGTGTGCGCAGCAGCGGTACGTCGGCCTCGGCCCAGCCCTCCGGGTCGATGCTCCGTCTGGTCCCGGCAAGGTCCTGACCGTGGTCGTTGCGGTTGATCACGATCCTCCTTCCGGCCCGCCGGTGCGCATGACGGTGACGTGGGTACGCCGAACACCCGGTCGATCGACCAAGGCGGCGGGTACCTCCCGATTCTCCCGTCATTCCCGCCCGAGCGGCAATGACGAAAATGCGGTTGCCGCCCGAAATCAGTGGACTGCCGGATATATTCCACCGACCCGGTAGGGCTGTTCGGCTGACCCGCAGGTGGCCTCGGAGTGTCGGATGGATGGCCCGGCCGTGTCCACTGCGAATCCCGCCGGTGCCGGACGCGTGCCGGGGGTGTGCCCGGACGCGTGCACGGGGTGTGCTCCCGGAGGTGTGGTCCCGTGCGGAGCCCCTGGGGAGCCTGCCGGAGGGGAGCCTGTCGGGGGTGTGCCTGGGATGTCAGGCCTGGACCGCCAGCACCAGCGGAAGCACCGGGCCCGCCCCGGCCCGCCGCAGCAGCCGAGCCGCGACCGTCACCGTCCACCCTGAGTCGACCAGGTCGTCGACCAGCAGGACCGGGCCGGGGGCTTCGGCCAGCGCCGTTCGCAGGGCTTCGGGAACGACCAGCACCTCGGCGAGTGAGTGGAGCCGTTGGGCGCTGTTGCTGCGCGGCCCGTGCGGCGGACGGCCCGCCGCGTACTCCACCCGACCCAGCAGCGGCAGCCGGCCGATCTCGGCGATCCGCGCGCCCAGAGTCTCCACCAGCGCCGGACGTGTGGCGGACGCCAGCGTCACCACTCCGGCCGGCCGTGCGAGCCGGCTGCCGTCCTCGGCCTCCGGCCCGGCCCAGCCGCCCGGGCCGCGCGCCCAGTCCGCCAGTACCCCGACCAGCGCGTCGACCACGTCGGCCGGCACCGGGCCGTCCGGCGCGGACTCGGCCAGCAGCGCCCGCAGCCGGGTGCCCCAGCCGATGTCGGAGAGCCGACCGAGTGCCCGCCCGGTCTCGGCCTGTTCGCCCGCCGGGATCCTGCCCTTGAGCGATACGCCGATCGCCTCCATCCCGGTCGGCCAGAGCCGCCGCGGCTCGAACGAGACGCCGGGCCGGCCGAGTGCCGCACGTGCCGCGGCCAGCGCGTCCGCCGAGACCTCGGGGTCGTGCCGCGGGCCTGCGCAGGTGTCGCAGCGCCCGCACGGCGCCGCCTCGGGGTCGTCCAGCTGGCGGCGCAGGAACT
>NZ_JBHWBW010000780.1:0-1828 GCF_042735675.1 Kitasatospora sp. NPDC059571 | reverse complement strand
GCCGGGGGCGCCGCGGGGGCGGGCCCGGGGGCGGGGGGGGGGCGCCCCGGCGCGGGGGGGCGGGGGGGGCGCCCCCCCCCCGCCCCCCCGGTCCGTCAGTTCTGCTCGTCCTCCTCCACCCAGCCCATCGTGCGCTCGACGGCCTTGAGCCACTTCTTGTACTCGCGCTCCCGGGTGGCCTCGTCCATCCGCGGGGTCCACTCGGCGGCGCGGTGCCAGTTGGCCCGCAGGGTGTCGAGGTCGTTCCAGAAGCCGACCGCGAGGCCGGCCGCGTAGGCGGCGCCGAGCGCGGTGGTCTCGGCCACGTACGGGCGCTCGACCGGGGCGTCCAGGACGTCGGCGATGTTCTGCATGAGCAGGTTGTTGGAGGTCATGCCGCCGTCCACCTTCAGGGCGGTCAGCGTGACGCCGGAGTCCTTCTCCATGGCGTCGACGACCTCGCGGGTCTGCCAGGCGGTGGCCTCCAGGACGGCCCGGGCCAGGTGGCCCTTGGTCACGTACCGGGTCAGGCCGGCGATCACACCGCGGGCGTCGGAGCGCCAGTACGGGGCGAACAGGCCGGAGAAGGCCGGGACGAAGTAGGCGCCGCCGTTGTCCTCGACGGTGGAGGCGAGGGTCTCGATCTCGGCGGCGGTGGAGATGATGCCGAGCTGGTCGCGCAGCCACTGCACGAGCGAGCCGGTGACGGCGATCGAGCCCTCCAGGGCGTAGACCGGCTTCTGGTCGCCGATCCGGTAGCCGACGGTGGTCAGCAGGCCGTGGTAGGAGTTGACGACCTTCTCACCGGTGTTGAGCAGCAGGAAGGTGCCGGTGCCGTAGGTCGACTTGGCCTCGCCCTCGTCGAAGCAGGTCTGGCCGAACAGCGCGGCCTGCTGGTCGCCGAGCGCGGAGGCGACGGGGACGCCCTCCAGGTCGCCCACGGCGTGGCCGTAGACCTCGGCGGAGGAGCGGATCTCCGGGAGGACCGTGAGCGGCACCTCCATGGACTCGGCGATCTTCTCGTCCCACTCCAGGGTGTGGAGGTTCATCAGCATGGTGCGGCTGGCGTTGGTGACGTCGGTGACGTGCTTGCCGCCGTTGACGCCGCCGGTGAGGTTCCAGATGACCCAGGTGTCCATGGTGCCGAAGAGAATGTCGCCGGCCTCGGCGCGCTCGCGCAGGCCCTCGACGTTGTCCAGCAGCCAGCGGATCTTCGGGCCGGCGAAGTAGCTGGCCAGCGGGAGGCCGGTCTCGCGGCGGTAGCGGTCCTGGCCGACGTTGCGGCCGAGCTCGCGGCAGAGCGCCTCGGTGCGGGTGTCCTGCCAGACCAGCGCGTTGTGGACGGGCTCACCGGTGTTCTTGTCCCAGAGGACGGTGGTCTCGCGCTGGTTGGTGATGCCGATCGCGCGGATGTCGTCCCTGGTCAGGCCGGCCTTCTCCAGCGCGCCGCGGATCACCGACCGCACACGGGTCCAGATCTCGGCGGCGTCGTGCTCGACCCAGCCCGGCTGCGGGAAGATCTGCGAGTGCTCCTGCTGGTCGACGGCGACGATCCGGCCGTCGGCACCGAAGATGATGCACCGGCTGGAGGTCGTGCCCTGGTCGATCGCGGCGATGTAGTTCCCGGTGGGCGCAGTGGTGCCAGAAGTCATGGGGTCCTCGGCTCTGGAAGAGGGATTGAGGGGAGCGACGGGCCTGACGTCGGGTCAGTCCCCGTGGGCAGGTGCGGGGCAAACCTGCCCCGGGCGGGCGGGGGGGCCGCCGGCGCGGATCTGAATGGGGGGTGGTTCACGGCGCCCGCCCCCCCGGCCCCCCATCACGCGCCCCCCCCCCGGGCCCCAGCGGGGGC
>NZ_JBHWBW010000779.1:0-1843 GCF_042735675.1 Kitasatospora sp. NPDC059571 | reverse complement strand
CGTTCCAGCCCTCGGCGCCCGCGCCCGCCGGTGCGGGCGCACCCTGGGTCTCCGCGCGGTCGGCCGCACCGCGCAGCCGCTCTCCGGTGCTCCGGAACACGTGCTGGAGCACCGCGCCGCCGGTGGTGGCGCCCACCGAGACGACCGCGGCGCCCGCCACCGTGCCGTACACGCCCAGGCCCGAGGCGAGCACCGCCCCGGCCACTGCGGCGAGTGCGGCGGCGGCCACCTGGGCCACGCTGAGATCGATCCGCCGGCCGCCCTGCGGCCCGCTCCGTCCGTCCTGCTGCGGCATCAGCTTCCCTCGGTCGACGCGCTGGAAATTCGAACAATTCTGTCCATCCTGCCCGGAGAAGGACACAAGGGGCGAAAATCCGGTTCGCTGCAGTCGATATATGTGAAGATGATCACCGTCAGTTGATCGGATACCCGGTCCCCGGTGTGCCCGCTCTTGAGAATCCGGTGATTCACGGGAGACTTGAGCGGCGAGCCGCCCCGCCGGGTGCCACGAATGGAGTACTGTTCGTGGGGCCTGAGCCTTCGGCCGTCCTGTCGACGATCCGTCAGACGGCTGCCGAGGGGCCCGGGCGCGACGTCGACCGGCGACGTGGCGAACAGGCAACCGTGCCACAGCGGCGTGCCCGGGTGAAAGCCCGACACGCCGGGTAACTCTGCAAGGTTGTGGCCAGTCGCACGCGGGCAGGCCACACTCAGTACGGGAGCAGCGACGCAGGTGACGTCGGCAGGCACCACCCGGGAGGTAACCGTGCCCGAACTGCGGGTTGTGGCCGTCAGCAACGACGGCACACGGCTGGTGCTCAAGGCTGCCGACAGCACGGAGTACACCCTCCCCATCGACGAACGGCTGCGCGCCGCCGTGCGCGGCGACCGGCCGCGGCTCGGCCAGATCGAGATCGAGGTCGAGTCCCACCTCCGCCCCCGGGACATCCAGGCGCGGATACGAGCCGGTGCCTCCGCCGAGGAGGTCGCACAGGCCGCGGGCATCTCCGTCGAGCGGGTCCGCCGCTTCGAGGGTCCGGTGCTGGCCGAGCGGGCGTTCATGGCCGAGCGGGCGCGGAAGACCGCGATCCGCCGGCACGGCGAGTCGACCGGGCCGCAGCTCGGCGAGGCCGTCGCCGAGCGGCTGACCCTGCGCGCCGCCGAGAAGGACACCGAGCGCTGGGACTCCTGGCGCCGGGACGACGGCACCTGGGAGGTCATCCTCAGCTACCGCGCGGACGGCGAGCACCGCCGCGCGAGCTGGACGTACGACCCGCCCCGCCGCCTGGTCCAGCCGAACGACGACGAGGCCCGCGCGCTGATCGGCGAGAGCGTCGAGCGCGACGAGGACTCGGTCTTCCCGTTCATCCCGCGGATCGCCCGGCTCCCCCAGGACCGGCCGGCCCGGGCCATGATCGAGCGGCCCTCGGCCGACCGGATCATGTCCGGCCGCGAGGTCCGCGAGGCCAGGGAGGCGACCGCGGAGTCCCGCGACTCGCTGACCAGCCTGCTGGACGTGGTGCCCGCCTACCGCGGCGACCTGGCGATCGGCCCCGCGCCGGAGCCGGTCACCGTCGAGGAGCCGGAGCCCGTCGAGGAGCCGGCCGCGCCCGCCGCCAGCATCGGCGCGGGCTCCGCCTACGCGGACATCCTCATGCCGCCGCGGGCGGTCGCCCCGCACCGGGAGCGGCTGGTCGGCACCACCGACCGGCAGGCGGAGGCCGACGGCGTCCGTCCGGGCCGCCGGGCCACCGTGCCCAGCTGGGACGAGATCGTCTTCGGCAGCCGGCGCAAGAAGCAGGAGTAGCAGGCGACACGACGGAGGGCCCCGCCGCAGCGGCGG
>NZ_JBHWBW010000778.1:0-1844 GCF_042735675.1 Kitasatospora sp. NPDC059571 | reverse complement strand
GGCCCCCCCCCCCGCGCCCGCCCCGGGGGCGGTTCCGGCCCCGCCGCCCCGGGGCCGGCCCCGGTCTCCCGGCGGAGACCGCACCGCACACCGAGAGGAGACACGGCGCCGCCCCCGACCGGGCCGCCGTACACACACCATGGCTACGATCCCGACCCTGGGCGCCGGATTCACCACCGGCCGCACCGCCTCCCGCGCCGAGACCCGCGAACTGCTCGGCAAGGCCACCTACGACCTGCTGGTGATCGGCGGCGGCATCCTCGGCACCGCGACCGCCTGGACGGCGGCCCAGGCGGGCCTGAAGGTCGCCATGGTCGACGCGGGCGACTTCGCCGGGGCCACCTCCAGCGCCTCGTCCAAGCTCGTCCACGGCGGTCTGCGCTACCTGCAGACCGGCGCCGTCAAGCTCGTCGCGGAGAACCACAAGGAGCGCCGGGCCCTCGCCACCGACGTCGCCCCGCACCTGGTCAACCCGCTGACCTTCTTCGTCCCGGTCTACAAGGGCGGCCCGCACAGCGCCCCCAAGCTGGGCGCCGGCGTCTTCCTCTACTCGGCGCTCTCCGCCTTCCGCGACGGCATGGGCCGGGTCTCCACCGCGGCCCACGCCTCCCAGCAGGTGCCGGCGCTGCGCACCGAGGGCCTGCAGGCGGTCGCGGTCTACGGCGACCACCAGATGAACGACTCCCGGGTCGCCGTGATGACCGTGCGCGCCGCGGTCGAGTCCGGCGCCGTGGTGCTCAACCACGCCGAGGTCACCGGGCTGCGCTTCACCGGCGGCCGGGTCACCGGCGCCGAGCTGAAGGACCGCCTCGACGGCACCGAGTTCGGCGTCTCCGCCCGCCTGGTGCTCAACGCCACCGGCCCCTGGGTCGACCACCTGCGGAAGATGGAGGACGCCGGCGCCGCCCCGTCCATCCGGCTCTCCAAGGGCGCCCACGTGGTGGTCAAGCGCCGCACGCCGTGGCGCGCCGCGCTCACCATCCCGATCGACAAGTACCGCGTCTCGTTCGCGATCCCGTGGGAGGACCACGTCCTGCTCGGCACCACGGACGAGGAGTACACCGGCGACCCGCTGGACGTCCGGGCCACCGAGGCCGACATCGACCAGATCATGGGCGAGGCCGGCCACGCCATCCGCGACGAGCACCTCGACCGCGACCTGATCACCTACGCCTTCGCCGGCCTGCGGGTGCTGCCCGGCGGCCCCGGCGGCACCTCCGCCGCCAAGCGCGAGACCGTGGTCACCGAGGGCCGCGGCGGCATGCTGTCGGTGGCCGGCGGCAAGTGGACCACCTACCGGCACATCGGCCGCACCGTGCTGGAGAAGCTCAAGCACGTGCCCGGCACCGGCCTGGCCGAGGACATGTCGCCGTTCCCGGCGACCGTGCCGCTGCCCGGCGTCGGTGCCCCGAACGCCGTCGCCCACCGCCTGCTGGTCGACCGCGAGCCCGGCTCGCGGATGGAGCCGCTGGTCGCCAAGCACCTGGCCGGCCACTACGGCACCCTCTCCTTCGAGATCGCCCACCTGATCGCGGAGGACCCGGAGCTCGGGGCGCCGATCCACCCGGACGGCCCGGACGTGTGGGCGCAGGTCGCGTACGCGGCGGACAACGAGTGGGCCTACACCGTCGACGACGTGCTGCGCCGCCGCACCACCATGACCGTGCGCGGACTGGACACGCCCGAGGTGCGCCAGCAGGTGGAGGCCTTCCTCGCGAAGCGCGGGAAGAAGTAGGACACCGCCCGGCCGACGCACCGGCGAGTGGGCCGGGTCCCGAGCAGCACGGGACCCGGCGGGCGCCGCGGACGGCGCCGGTGCCCGGTGTCCGCCCGGTGAGCAGCAC
>NZ_JBHWBW010000777.1:0-1860 GCF_042735675.1 Kitasatospora sp. NPDC059571 | reverse complement strand
GCCCCGCCCTCCGCGCGCCCGCGGACGGAGCGGACCCGGCGGTCCTTCGCTCGGCCGACCCGCCACGCGGTGGGACCGGGCTCAGCGGGCCGCCGCCTCCTGGGCGCCACGGCCGTCCGCCAGGTGCCGCGCCCGCAGTCGGGTGAAGGCGGTGGGCGTCGGGCGGTGCGGCAGGAAATCCCTGATCCGCTCCGCGCACGCGCGGGGGCTCAGTGCGCCGGTGTCGCACTCCAGGTCGTAGTCCCCGTGCCTGTGGACCAGGTCGTACTGGTGCGCCGCGAGGCCGGGCGGACGGTCGCCGCGGGCCTGCTCGCGGCGGGCGAGTTCGTCCGGCGGGCAGTGGACCCCGACGAAGAGGACGTCCTCGGGCGGCAGCACCGCCAAGCAGTCGAGCAGCCGCCAGGGTTCGCTGAGCACATGGTCGACGATCACGTCGTTGCCCACCGAGGCCATGGCCGCGATCGACCGGTGGAAGCCCGACCTGGTCCGCCGCAGCGCGGCGTCGAGTTCGTCCGCCGCGAGCGGGCGCTTGGTCCGCATGGCGTTGAAGCCGTCCACCGACAGATGGAAGTGGACCCGGTCGTCGAGGATGTCCAGCAGCTCCCGGGCGATGCTCGACTTCCCCGAACTGGACGTGCCGTTGAGGAAGATGATCCGGCCGGGCGCCACGCCCGCTGTCATGTCCGCAGTCATGCCCTGCATGATCACACAGCGCCGCGCCCGCGCGTCCGCCACATCCCCACCGCATCCCGGGCCGATCGCCCGCCGGGCGGATCGCATCCCGATCCGGGTCGCATCGCGGATGGACGGCGTACGGGGTGGGACCGCGTACCGGTGGGCGGAGGCCGCGCGGTGCGGGCCCCGGACAGGACCCCTGCTGCCTTCCTCTAGAGTTCTTCCGACCCCTGCACGCGCCCGGGGCCCCGGTCCGGGGGCGCGCGCCGACCCGCCCGCCGGCCCGACCGAGGAGCATCCGTGACCGACCTGGCGTCCACGTCCCTGCAGCAGGAGATCGCCCGGGACCTCCAGGTGAGCGCGTCCTTCGACGCCCAGCAGGAGATCGAGCGCCGGGTGGCCTTCCTCGCCGACCGGCTGACCGCCGCGGGCATGCGCTCGCTCGTCCTCGGCATCAGCGGCGGCGTGGACTCCACCACTGCCGGCCGGCTCTGCCAGCTGGCGGTCGAGCGGGTCCGTGCCGCCGGCCACGATGCGACGTTCTACGCGATGCGGCTGCCGTACGGCACCCAGGCGGACGAGAAGGACGCGCAGCTGGCGCTGGAGTTCATCCGGGCCGACCAGGTGCTGACGGTCGACGTGCAGCCCGCCGCCGACGCCGCGCTGGCCGCGGTGGTGGCCGGTGGCACGGCCTTCCGCGACGCCCACCACAAGGACTTCGTGCACGGCAACATCAAGGCCCGGCAGCGCATGGTCGTCCAGTACGCGGTGGCCGGCGCGCACGCCGGTCTGGTCGTCGGCACCGACCACGCGGCCGAGGCGGTCTCCGGCTTCTTCACCAAGTTCGGCGACGGCGCGGCCGACGTGGTCCCGCTGACCGGCCTCACCAAGCGGCGCGTCCGGGCCGTGGCGGACACGCTGGGGGCCCCGTCCGCGCTGGTCTGGAAGACCCCGACCGCGGACCTGGAGACGCTGAACCCGGGCCTCGCCGACGAGGACGCCCTCGGCGTCACCTACGACGACATCGACGACCTGCTCGAGGGCAAGCCCGTCGACGCGGCCGCCTTCGAGATCATCGTTCGCCGCTACCGGAACACCGAGCACAAGCGGCAGCTGCCGATCGCCCCCTGAGCCGTGTCCGTGGGCCGTGGCGGTGGGCCGTGGCGGTGAGCCGTGGCCGTTGGA
>NZ_JBHWBW010000776.1:0-1885 GCF_042735675.1 Kitasatospora sp. NPDC059571 | reverse complement strand
CCCGCGGGCGGGCGGACCCGGCCGGCTGCGCTGCGTCAGGAGGCCTTCTGAGCCGTCCAGGCGTGGTAGCCGTCGGACGCCGGATCCTGCAGTTCGAGCAGCCATGCGCCGTAGTACGGGCGGTCGCCGACGCCGAGGACGAGGCTGCTGCCCTTGGCGGAGACGGCCAGCGCGCTGCCCGAGGCGGTCAGCCGCCACTGCTGGGAGTCGCGTCCGTCGCAGGGCTGCTGGGCGATCCACTGGCCGGCCACCGGTGCGCCGCCCAGCTGCAGGCACTTGCCGGACACCGCGGAGCGGATCCGCAGGTAGCCGCTGCCGGCGTCGTCGAAGTACCAGCGCTGCCCGGCGTAGCCGTTGGGCGGCGAGCCGACCAGGACGGCGCCGTCCGCGGACTTCCCGCCCCAGATCTCGGCGGCCAGGCCGCTGGCCCCGTTGGTCAGCGTGTAGGCCGTCGAGGGCGTGGTGGTGGTGCCGCCGGCCTTCGGGGTGTGGAAGGACAGCGTCCGGCCCGGCTGCGAGTCCTTGCCGCTGCCGTCGCGGACGGCGACCGCGACCGTGTAGTCGGTGTCGGGGCGCAGGTTGTAGATCCGCACCGAGGTCTGCTGGACCCAGGTGAGGAAGTTGCCGCCGAGCCGGACCTGGTACCACTGGGCGCCCGCGACCGCGGGCCAGCCGACCACCGCGCTGTCGGAGGTGAGTTGGCCGAGCACGGCGTCCGGTCCGCCGGACGGGCCGCCGGTCGGGCTGGGGCTCGGGCCCGGTGACGGGCTGCCGGTGGGGCTCGGCGTCGGGCTGGGCGACGGGGCGGGGTTCGGCCCGGTGCCGTTGCCGGTCATCAGGAAGCTGTTGTTCGCGACGTTCCAGTGGGTCGCCAGGTAGCTTCCGGGCTTCGGACTGGTGTTGAAGTAGTCGTCGTGGTTGCAGTCGAGCCGCTCGTCGTGGCCGCGGTCCGGGCAGACGGTGCGCATCGTCGGGTAGTACGGCGTGTCCGAGTAGCACATGATGTCCCACTCGTCGGTGCAGTGCGCGCCCTTGCTGCTGTTGGGCGCACTGTTGTTCACGGCGCCGAGGTTGTGCCCGAGCTCGTGGGCGGCGGTCGCCCCGCTCCAGCAGCCCGAGTCGGTCCGGCCGTACGAGGGGCCGAAGTTGCTCAGGTTGTCCTGGCCGGGACGCTCGTCGCCGTTGAAGGTGCCGATGCCGCAGTAGACGTTGGCGTCCGCGAAGACCATGTACTTGCGGTCCTTGCGGTTGAAGCCCTTGGACGCCAGTGCCGAGTTCATCGCACCGAACTCGGCGAGCGCGGAGTCCGGAAGTTCGACGTCGAGCACCGACGGGGTGCAGTCCGCGGCGGTGACGAAGCGGATGTGCCGCACGCCGCCGGTCTCCTGCGCGCTGGCCAGGTAGATGGCGTCGGCGTCGGCCGCCCAGGTGCGGAACGAGGCGGCGTACTGGGCGTACCGGTCCTTGCCGGGCCCGTGCGCGTACACCACCTGGACCCGGTTGCCGGTGCTGCCGTCGCCGTCGCAGGCCACCGCCGTCCCGGCCGGCGCCGCGGCCGAACGGGCCGGCGCGGACGGTGCGGAGGGCCGGGCGGTGGCGGCGGCGGTGGCGGCCCGGGCGTCCGCGGCCGGCTCGGCGCCGGCGTCCGGACCGGGTGCGGCGCTGCCGGACGGCGCGGGACGGCTCGGGTCCGCGGCCGTCAGGTCGGACTTGGCGACCGGCGCGGTGTCCTTCTTGACGTCCACGCCCTTGGGCGGGGCGTCCGGCCCGTGGGTGCAGTGGTCGTCGGGCGTGCGGCGCCCGGCGACGCAGCGGTCGCCCGTGGACGCGACCGTCACGGCGCGGGTGTCGCGGGCGCGCGGCACGTCGTCGGCGGGGAGCGAGG
>NZ_JBHWBW010000775.1:0-1887 GCF_042735675.1 Kitasatospora sp. NPDC059571 | reverse complement strand
AGCCGCCCCGCGGCCCGGGCGCGGCGCGCCGCGAGCGGGGCCCCGCCCCCCCCCCGCGCGCCCCGCCCCCCGCGGGGGCGGCGGCCGCGCGCGGGGGGGCGCGCCCCCGCCGGGCGGCGGGCGGCCCGGGCCGGTGGTGCTGGCCAAGGCCGACCGCGTGCAGCCGCTGGACCGAGCGGCCGCCGCGCGTTGGCAGACCACCGCAGCGGGCGGGCGGACCGGCGCCGGCCGGATCGGGCTGCTCGCCGCCGCCGCTGGCCTGCTGGCCGCACTGTGGCCGCTCTGGTCGTACGGGAACCCCTGGGGCTGACGGCCCGACCGGGCGGCTCAGCCCGCCGGGTGCAGGTGGGTTCGCCCGGCATCGTGGTCGAAGAAGCCGAGGACCTCCGCCGGGCCGCCGTGCGCGCCGATCGCGTGCGGGACCATGGTGGAGAACTCGGCCGCCTGGCCCGCCTCGACGAGGATCCGGCGCTCGCCGAGCAGCAGGACGAGGGTGCCGGACAGCACGGTGAACCACTCCTTGCCGGGGTGCGCCCGCAGCTGAGCGGGCCGGGCGGGCGGCGCCTCGGTCACCCGCATCCGCGCCACGGTCAGGCCCGGTTCGCGCCGGAGCGTCCAGACGGTGAGGCCGCGGGCCGCGTCCCGCCGGGGCGTGAGGATGACGTCGTCGTCGCCGGGCGACTCCACCAGCTGGTCCAGTGAGGTGCCCAGGGCGCGGGCGAGGGCGGTGAGCTGGTCCAGCCCGATGCGCCGGTGACCGGTCTCGATCCGGCTCAGCGTGGACGGGCTGAGGTGGCAGCGCGCGGCCAGGTCGTCGAGCGACCAGCCCATGGCCACCCGCAGCCCCCTGATCCGCTTGCGCACCAGGGTGTCCAGATCCTCATCCTCTTGCGTCATGCGCAAGATGCTATGCGAAGTGCGCAACGTGCACGTACGGTCGGCGCATGGCACACCCCACGCACCCGCACCACGGCGCACCGGGCCGGCACGACGACGCACCGCACCCGCAGCACGGCGCACCGGACCGGCACGACCACCACGCGCACGACGGGCAGCACTCCCACGGCCACGGCGGCGCCGGCGACGATCCGGCCGGCTTCGCCGAGCTGCTCGACCTGGACGGGGAGCTCCTCCGGGAGCACCTGTCCGAGCTGACCGCCCGGCTCGCGGCCCTGGCCGGCTCGTCGCCCGTCCGCCGGATCCTCGACCTCGGCTGCGGCACGGGCACCGGGACCTTCGCCCTGCTCCGGCGCTTCCCGGACGCCGAGGCGGTCGCCGTGGACGGCTCGCCCGAGCTGCTGCACCATCTGCAGCGCAGAGCCGAGGAGTTGGGCCTGGCGGAGCGGGTGCGCACCGTCCGGGCCGACCTGGACACCGGGTGGCCCGGCCTGGCCGCCGCGGACCTGGTCTGGGCGTCGGCCTCGCTCCACCACCTCGGCGACGCCGACCGGACACTCGGCGAGGCGGCCGCGGCACTGCGCCCCGGCGGGCTGCTGGCCGTGGTCGAGCCGGACGGCGTCCCGTACTTCCTGCCGGAGGACGTCGGCCTCGGCCGGCCCGGGCTGGAGGCCCGCTGCCGCGCCGCGTCGGCCGGGCTCCGGGCGGGCGGCTTCCCGCACCTGGGCGCCGACTGGGGGGCCCGGCTGTCCCGCGCCGGCCTGACGATCGAGGACAAGCAGGTGTTCGACCTGGAGCTGCGGTCCCCACTGCCCCCGGCGGCCGGCCGCTATGCGCGGGTGGTGCTGCAGCGCCTGCGGGCCGCGCTGGACACCACCGCGGATCCCGCGGACCTGGCCGCGCTCGACGCGCTGATCGACGGCGACGCCGGGGTCGGCGTGCTGCACCGCTCCGACCTGGTGGTCCGCACCGAGCGGACCCTCTGGGTGG
>NZ_JBHWBW010000774.1:0-1908 GCF_042735675.1 Kitasatospora sp. NPDC059571 | reverse complement strand
TCGGCAGCCCCCGGCCGATCCGCTCGCCCGGCCGAACCCCCAGGGAGCCGAGGTGGGAGCCGAACCATCCGGTCAGGGAGTGCAGTTGTCGGTACGTCAGGCCTCGTTCGGCAGTACCGTCGAGGCAGGTGAGCGCCACCGCGTCGGGCCGGTCGAGTGCGTGGCGCACCAGTCGGTCGTGAGCGGTCGAGGGCCGGTCGTCCGGGGTCATCCGCGGCCCTCGTCCGCGGCCTCCGGTACGTCCGCGAGCCCGGCGCGCCGGATCTTGCCGCTGGGGGTGCGGGGCAGCGAGCCGGACGCCGCCAGGACGACCCGCGGTGCGGGAAGCCCGAGCTGCCGGGCCGAGGCCTCGATGGCGGGGACCGGATCGTGCAGCGCGTCACCCTCGCCGTGCTCCACGAAGCAGAGCGGCGGCGGGCCGGCCAGCACGACCGCGTCGGTGACGCCGGGCAGCAGCCGGATGCCGTGTTCGAGACGGGCGGCGTCGAGCTCCTGCGGGTTCCCGGCCCGGCCGATGAGGAAGAGGTAGCCGTCGGCGTCGAGCAGGCCGACATCTCCGGTGACGTGGACGGGCGCCTCGGACCGGCCGCGGTCGGCGGCGCGCAGCCGGACGCCGATCTCGCCGGCCTCGCCCGGGGGGAGCACCCGGCCGTCCCGGGTCACCTCGATCCGGATCCCGGGCAGCGGACGGCCCACCGAGCCGGGCTTGCGCAGCCACTCCGGGGTGGTGATCTCGGTCAGGACGCTCCTGGAGGTGCCGTAGTACTCGTGCAGGACCGGCCCGAACAGGTCGACGGCCGCGCGCTTCACCGCGGGCGGGCACGGACCGCCGCCGTGGAACACCACCCGGAACGGGCGCCGCGGGGCGCGGCCCGCCTCGACCAGCTCGGTCAGCCGGTCCGGGCTGAGGAACACGCTGTCCGCCGCGTACCGCTCCGCCAGCTCGACGAACCCGGCCGTCGACCAGGTGCGCTGGACGACGACCGGGCTGCCCGCCTGGAGCGCGTACAGGGCCGGCCCCAGGGTGCCGAGGTGGTAGGTCGGATTGGCCATCAGGTGCGGTCCGAGATCCGGGCCGGCGCCGTACCGTTCGGCGACGGCCACCCCCTTGTACGGGCGGACGGGCCTGGTCCGGACCACGGCCTGCGGGACGCCGGTGGTCCCGGAGGTGGCGAACACGAGGTGCCCGGCGGAGGGCGGGACGGCCGGGGCGGGCACCGGGGTCCCGGAGGAGGCGAGCAGCTCGTCGTCGCCGACGACGGGGCAGGGCAGGGCGGGCCCGCCCGGTGCGGGTGCCCCCGTGGTGACGTGCAGCGCGCTGTGCACGTCCGCCAGCAGGGCCGGGCCCTCGGGGAGCGCGAGCAGCCGCGGGGGGATCGGGAAGAGACCGTAGCCGTGCCGCAGCGCCGCGAGGACCAATGCGAAGAAGCGCGGCCCGGTGGGGATGTCGGTGGAAAGCACCGTCCCGTCGGGCACGCCGCGGGCCCGCAGGGCGCCCGCCAGGTCGTCCGCGCGGGCGGTCAGCTCGGCGAAGGTACAGCTCTCGTCGTCGGCGACGACGGCCGTGCGGTCGGGGGCCGTCCTCGCGGTTTCCCACGGGTCCCGAAGATGGGGGCGCATGGTTCCTCAGCGTTCGGGGGTCGAGGGGACGGGGGCGGCCCCGGCACGGGCGGCGAGCGCCGGGGCGAGGGCGTCGGCCAGGGCGGCGAAGTCCGGCAGCTGCACGAGCAGGTCGGCGTCGACCTCGATGCCCAGGGCGTCCTCCAGCCGGACGGCGAGCTCGACGGCCACGATGGAGTCGCCGCCGAGGGAGAAGAAGTCGTCGGTCGGGTGGGGGGGGGGGGCGCCCCCCGCCCCCCCCGCCCGCCGGCGCGCCGGCCCGCGGTGGGGGGGGGGGGGGGGGCGCCC
>NZ_JBHWBW010000773.1:349-1908 GCF_042735675.1 Kitasatospora sp. NPDC059571 | reverse complement strand
GCCCCGCACCCCGCGGGCCGAGCGCACCGGCGCCCGCCGCGCCCCGCGCGCCGCCCAGCAGCCCGCCGCCGAGGACTTCACCGTCGTCGAGGGCACCCCGGCCCGCCCGCCGGCGGCCACCTTCGCCGAACTGGACATGCCGAAGGCGCTGCTCACCGCGCTCGGCCGGGAGGGCGTCACCGAGCCCTTCCCCATCCAGGCCGCCACCCTGCCCGACTCGCTCGCCGGCCGCGACGTCCTCGGCCGCGGCCGCACCGGCTCCGGCAAGACCCTCGCCTTCGGCCTGCCGCTGCTCGCCCGCACCGCCGGCAAGCGCGCCGCCGCCCGCAGCCCGCTCGCCCTCGTCCTCGTGCCCACCCGCGAGCTCGCCCAGCAGGTCACCGAGGCCCTCACCCCGTACGCGCAGGCCGTGCAGCTGCGGATCGCCACCGTCGTCGGCGGCATGCCGATCGGCCGCCAGGCCAACCTGGTGCGCCGCGGCGTCGAGGTCCTCGTCGCCACCCCCGGCCGGCTCGACGACCTGATCAACCGCGGCGACGCCCGCCTCGGGGACGTGCAGACCACCGTCCTCGACGAGGCCGACCAGATGGCCGACATGGGCTTCCTCCCGCAGGTCAGCAAGCTGCTGGAGCAGGTCGCCGAGGGCGGCCAGCGGATGCTCTTCTCCGCCACCCTGGACCGCAACATCGACCGCCTGGTCCGCCGCTTCCTCACCGACCCGGTGACCCACTCGGTCGACCCGTCGGCCGGCGCGGTCACCACGATGGACCACCACGTCCTCCAGCTCGACCCGGCCGACAAGGCCTCCGCCACCGCGCACATCGCCTCCCGCGACGGCCGGGTGATCATGTTCGTGCACACCAAGCACGGCGCCGACCGCCTCGCCAAGCAGCTGCTCGCCACCGGTGTCAAGGCCGCGGCCCTGCACGGCGGCAAGTCCCAGCCGCAGCGCAACCGGGTGCTCGACCAGTTCCGCGACGGCCGGGTGACCGCCCTGATCGCCACCAACGTGGCGGCCCGCGGCATCCACATCGACGGCCTCGACCTGGTCGTCAACGTCGACCCGCCGATCGACCACAAGGACTACCTGCACCGCGGCGGCCGCACCGCCCGCGCCGGCGAGTCCGGCACCGTCGTCACCCTCGTGCTGCCCGAGCAGCGCCGCGAGGTCAACCGGCTGATGGGCACCGCCGGCATCCGGCCCACCGTCACCAAGATCCGCCCGGACGACGCCGAGCTGCGCCGGATCACCGGCGCCCGCACCCCGAGCGGCGTCCCGGTCGCCATCACCGTCCCCGAGCCGGCCGCCCCCGCCGCCCCGGCCGCCGGCGAGGGCCGCGCCGCCGCCCCGCGCCGCCGCCCGGCCAAGCGCTCCGGCCTGCCCAAGGACGTCGACGCCAACGGCAACGCCCGCCAGCCCCGCCCCAAGCAGCGCATCGGCGGCGCCGCCCGCGGCACCGGCGGCCCCCCCCCCCCGGCGGCCGGGCCCCCCGGGGCCCGCCCCCCCCACCCCGCGCCGCCCCCCCCGGGCCCCCGCCGGGGGGGGGGGGGGGGGCCGC
>NZ_JBHWBW010000773.1:0-339 GCF_042735675.1 Kitasatospora sp. NPDC059571 | reverse complement strand
ACAATGGACCTCCCCCCACCGCGAAACCCCCGCCGCCACAGCACCGACGAGTCCAACGTGGACCCGGCCGCCGCCACCGGCGGCAGCCGCACCGCGGCGGGCTTCATCGGCCGCTCCTCCGGCCGGGCCAAGCCGGGCTCCGGCTCGCGCAGCGGCTCCACCTACGGGACGGGCCGCCCGCGCCGCTCGGCCGACTGACGACCGCTCACCCGCAGTCCCGATATAGGGGCGCGGGGGGGGGCGCGGCGCACACGTCCACCCCCCCGCCTCGACCCCGCCCGGCAGCCAGAGGAGCCCCAGTCAGCCACCCCGCCGCCGGGGCGGGGGCTCAGAGGAATC
>NZ_JBHWBW010000772.1:0-1913 GCF_042735675.1 Kitasatospora sp. NPDC059571 | reverse complement strand
GTGCCGGGGCCGGTGCGGGGGTCGGCGTCCGGGGCGCGCGGGCCGCGCTGCGCGCCACCGCCTCGCGCCCGGGGCCCGGTTCGGCCGTCGCTATGCTGGGCGCCATGCAGGCCACCGCGTTCACCTTCGATCCCGGCACCCGGACGGGCTCCGTCCTGCTCGACGACGGCACCCCGGTGCCGTTCGACGCGGCGGCCTTCGACGCCGGCGGCCTGCGGCTGCTGCGGCCGGGCCAGCGGGTGCGGATCCGCACCGAGGGCGCCGGACAGGCCCGCCGGGTGGTCTTCGTGACGCTGCAGTCCTTCCCCGACCCGGCGGACCCGGCGGCCTGACCGGCCCCGGCCGACCCCGCCCGTGCCCCGGAGCGCTGTTCAGCCGCGGCCGGGAGGCGCGGGCGGCACCGGCACCGGCACCGGCACCAGGCGCACGGCGTGGGTGCGCCCGGCCATCGCGAAGCTGAGGCCGAACTCGCCGTCCCTGGCCAGGAAGGCCTCCACCCGCTCGACGGCGCCCGGCCCGAAGAAGTAGCGGTAGGCCTCGAACTGGGACCAGCCGAGCGGGAGGACGCGCAGGCTGTCCCAGAGCGCGTCGAGGGCGTCCGGCAGTCTGCTGAAGGTGGCGGGTTCGGTGACGTCCTCGATGGACACGGTGAAGCCCCGGGTGCTGCTCACGGCGCCGACTCCTCGTCGATCTCGGCCCAGACCCGCTGGGCGGTGGTGCTGAAGCGGTGCCCGTAGCGGTCCGCGGCGGCCAGCACGTCGAGCACCCGGCGGTGCTCCTCACCGGCCAGAGCGGCGGGCAGATCGGCCTCCACCAGGTAGCCCCCGCCGGGGCGTTGGCGGATCCGGGCGCGTGTCCCGGTGACCGCGGCGAGCCGGTTCGCGAGCTCAAAGACCCTGGTGGTTCGCACGCAACGACTCTCCCCGCGAGCACGTGATCACGCATAGTAAATCTAAGGCATTAGATTCCACCTGATGCATTAGATTGTCAACGCTGGATCACCCGTCCTGCCGACCCGGCAGGGTACGTGCCTGCCACCGGGAGAGTCGGATGCCCTCACAGGAGCCCCCGTACCTGCGGATCTCGGACGACCTGCGCCGAAGGGTCACCGGGGGCGAATGGCCGATCGGCGAGCGGCTGCCCTCCCGCGCCCGGCTCGCCGCCGACTACGGGGTCGGCGCCAACGTGCTGCAGCGCGCCCAGGAACTGCTCATCTCCGAGGGCCTGCTGGAGGGCCGGGCCGGCTCCGGGACGTACGTCCGCTCCCCCGCCGAGCGGCACCCGATGGTGCGCTCGCGCCACCGCTCGCTGCACGGTGCGGCCCCGTTCGCGCCCCGCCCCGGCACCGCGGACGCGGCCGGCACCTGGGACGCCACCAGCTATGCACGCACCCCCGCGCCGGCCCGGATCGCCGAGCGCCTCGGCATCGCCCCGGGCGATCCGACCGTGCGCACCTGCTACGAGTTCCTGCTGGACGGCCGGCCCGTCCAACTCGCCGAGAGCTGGGAGCCGATGGCCGTCACCGACGGCACCCCGGTGCTGCTGCCCGAGCTCGGCCCGCTGGCGGGCGCCGGCGTGGTCGCCCGGATGGCCTCGATCGGCATCACCGTCGACCTCGCCGTCGAACGGCCGCGCCCCGCCCGGGCCGGCCAGGAGCAGGCGCACCTGCTGGGCCTGTCCGCCGGGGACCTGGTCACCCTCATCGAGCGGACGTACCTCGACACCGAGGGCCGCGCGGTGGAGACCGCCGACCTGGTCGTCCCGGACGCCCGCTGGGACATCGTCTACGAGCTGCCGGTCGACGGCCGCTGAGGGCGGCCGCGGGAGGCCGTCCGCGGACGCGACAGAGCCGCGCCGGCCCGGCCTGGATAGGCTGGGCGCATGACAGGCGAGCTGCTCGACCGGGCCCTCAT
>NZ_JBHWBW010000771.1:0-1919 GCF_042735675.1 Kitasatospora sp. NPDC059571 | reverse complement strand
GCCCGGCCGGGCCGGGAAAGCACTACGGGCCACGGCGCCGACACGGGACCCTCAACCCATGCGGCACCGCAGCCCGGAGCTGTCGTCGGAGGTTTCCCGGCCGGGAGTTGTGCGGGACTCCCGGCGGGCGGCCTCCGACCTGGAGTGCCACGCGCGGTCAGGGCAGTGTGCGCGGGGCCTCTCCTTGGTGCGTTTCCCATTGTGGACTAGACCAATCCGGGTTGTCCAGGGGGTCGCCCATATTGGTCTGGACAACATCGCGGGGAGCCCGGTCCGGCCGATTTCGTTAGGCTCGCCCTGTGCCCTCGCTGAACGAACTCGTCCGCCGCCACACCACCCTCACCGGTGCCGACGTGGAGTGGCTGCACCTGCTGGTCTCGGAGTGGCAGCTGCTCTCCGACCTGTCCTTCGCCGACCTGGTCCTGTGGATCCCCACCTGGGACGGCATCCGGTACGTCTCGGTCGCCCAGATGCGGCCCAACACCGGGCCGACCTCCTACCAGGACGACATGGTCGGCCACCTGGTGCCGCGCGGCCGGCGCCCGCTGCTGGACGCGGCCTTCGACGAGGGCCGGATCGTGCGCGAGGGCGACCCGGAGTGGCGCGAGGAGGTGCCCGTCCGGGTCGAGTCGATCCCGGTGCGCCGCGAGGGGCGGGTGCTGGGCGTGATCGCCCGCAACACCAACCTGCTGACCGTGCGCACCCCCAGCCGGCTGGAGCTCACCTACCTGCAGAGCGCCTCCGACCTGGCCCAGATGATCGCTGCCGGAACGTTTCCCTACCCGGCCGAGCAGACCGACATGGACGCCGCCCCCCGGGTCGGCGACGGCCTGATCCGCCTGGACGCCGAGGGCGTGGTCACCTACGCCAGCCCCAACGCGCTCTCCGCCTACCACCGGCTCGGCCTCACCACCGATCTCGTGGGCAGTCATCTCGGTCGCGCCACCGCCGAGTTGGCGCCGCCCTCGCGCTCGGCCGTGCACGAGGCACTGGTGAAGATGGCCAGCGGCTGGGCGCCCCGGCAGACCGAGGTGGAGGCCCAGGGCGGAGTGGTCACCATCCGGTCCATCCCGCTGAAGCCCAAGGGCACCCCGACCGGCTCGCTGGTGCTCTGCCGCGACGTCACCGAGCTGCGCCGCCGCGACCGCGAGCTGATGACCAAGGACGCCACCATCCGGGAGATCCACCACCGGGTGAAGAACAACCTGCAGACCGTGGCCGCGCTGCTGCGGCTGCAGTCCCGCCGGATGGACTCGGACGCCGGCCGGGCCGCGCTCGACGAGGCGGTCCGCCGGGTCGGCTCGATCGCGATCGTGCACGAGACGCTCTCGCAGACCCTGGACGAGCAGGTCGCCTTCGACGAGATCGCCGACCGGGTGCTGGCGATGGTGCTGGAGCTCTCCCAGGACGGCCTGGTCGCCACCAAGCGCACCGGCAGCTTCGGCATCCTCTCCGCCGAGGTCGCCACGCCGCTCGCGATGGTCCTCACCGAACTGCTGCAGAACGCGCTGGAGCACGCGTTCGGGCCGAAGTCCGGCGGGAGCCTGGAGGTGAGCGCGCTGCGCGGGCGGGCGCCGGCCACCGGGATGGGCTGGTCGGAGAGCTGGAACGGCGGGGTGAAGCCGGAGGAGTACCTGCTGATCACCGTCCAGGACGACGGCCGGGGGATGCCCGAGGGCTTCGACCCGCAGCAGGCCGGAAACCTCGGCCTGCAGATCGTCCGGACCCTGGCCACCGGTGAGCTCGGCGGCACCTTCGACATGGTCGCGGCGCCCGGCGGCGGCACCAAGGTCGTGCTGGAGATCCCGGTGAAGTGAGGGCCGGTCACGCCGCCCCGCGCCCGGGGGGGGGGGGGTGGGTTATACACATAAGACGCGGGCGACGGTTGTGGGTGTGTAGTTCTCGGTGGGCGGGGGAGG
>NZ_JBHWBW010000770.1:0-1924 GCF_042735675.1 Kitasatospora sp. NPDC059571 | reverse complement strand
GCTGCGGGACGAGGACCTGCCGGAGGGCGGGGCGCCCCGGGGGGGGGGCGGGGGGCGAGGGGGGCGTGAGATGGGGCCGGCGACCCGCCCCCACCACCCCCCCCCGGGGGGCGGCCCACGCCCCCCGGGGCCCCCCGCCCGGCGGGCGGGGCCGTTCAAGCTTCACCGATCGCGATATTTGACAGGCTGAAGTATCTCCGTGCATCGTTACTTCAGTTGATTCACTATCGCTCGTCTGAAGCAGTCAGGGCGCTCCGCACGGAGCCCGACTCGGTCCCGCCGGGCGCCCCCAACAGGAGGAATGAGAACCGTGAGTGAGGCCCCACAGCCCACCTCCGCGGCCGAGAAGCCGAGCAGCGCGCGGGTCCTCCCCGCGCTGATCCTCGCGATGCTGGCCTTCAGCGTGGTGCAGACCGCGGTCGTCCCGATCCTGCCCTCGCTGGCCAAGGAACTGAACGTCTCCGGTTCGAACATCACCTGGCTCATGACGGCCAACCTGCTGTCGGCCGCGGTCCTCACCCCGCTCCTCGGCCGCTTCGGCGACCTGCGCGGCCGCAAGCCGATGCTGCTCGTCTCGCTCGCCGGCCTGGTCGCCGGCTCCGCGCTCGCGGTCGGCACCCACTCCTTCACCTGGCTGGTCGTCGCCCGCGTCCTGCAGGGCGCCGGCGGTGGCGTGCTGCCGCTCGCCATCAGCATCGTCCGCGACGAGCTGCCCCGCGAGAAGGTCACCGGCGGCGTCGCGGCGATCAGCGCCTCGATGGGCGTCGGCAGCGGCCTCGGCCTGGTCGCCACCGGTCTGCTGCTGGAGCACTGGAGCTACAAGTCCATCTTCTGGATGGGCCTCGCCTTCGGCCTCATCGCGGTCGCCCTGGTCGCGCTGCGGGTGCCCAAGGACCCGGTCGTCGACAAGAACGGCGGCGCCGACCCGCTGGGCGCGCTCACCCTCGCCGGCTGGCTCTCCGCCCTGCTGATCGCCGTCAGCCAGGGCAACCACTGGGGCTGGACCTCCAACCGCACCCTCGGCCTGTTCGCCGTCGCCGCCGTGGTCGCCCTGGTCTGGATCCTGATCGAGGTCAAGGTCACCCACCCGCTGGTCGACATGAAGATGCTGTCCCGCCCCGCGGTCGCCTTCACCAACATCTCCGGCCTGCTCATGGGCTTCGGCATGTACGGCTCGTTCATGGTCATCAGCAACTTCGCGCAGACCCCGAGCAAGCTCACCCACTACGGCTTCACCGCCACCGTGCTGCACGCCGGCATCATGCTGCTGCCCTCCGCGCTCGGCTCGATGGTCGCCGCCCCGCTCGGCGCCCTGATGATCGCCCGCCGCGGCCCCCGCCTGCCGCTGGTCCTCGGCGGCATGCTCGGCGCCGTCTCGATGGCCTACCTCGCCGTCCGGCACAGCCACGAGTTCGACATCTACCTCGCCTCCGCCGTCTTCGGCCTGGGTGTCGGCCTCGCCTACGCCGCCATGCCGGCCTACATCAACGGCGCCGTCCCGGCCGAGCAGAGCGGCATCGCCAACGGCATGAACGCCGTGCTGCGCACCGTCGGCGGCGCCATCGGCACCGCCGTGATGGCCGCCATCCTCACCGGCGACACCATGAAGCTGCCGATCCCGGTCGCACTGCCGACCCTGCACGCCTACGAGCACGCGTTCTGGACCGCCGCCGTGATGTGCGTGGTCGCCGGCCTGGTGCCGTTCGCCATCCGGCGGATCAAGGCCGCCGACGCGCCCGCCGCGACCGAGCCCGCGTCCGCCGGCCCGGTGCTCGCCAAGACCGACGCCTGACGAGGCGTCCGCCCCCGCGCCACGGGACAGGGCGCGGGGCGGGCCGGCGCCGCCCGCGGTCGGTTGTGGGCATCGCGACCACGGGACACGGCCCGGCCCACCGAGCGGCCCCGCACCTCGACGGTGCGGGGC